>JBEIFN010000567.1:0-2179 GCA_040382435.1 Alphaproteobacteria bacterium | reverse complement strand
TACACGCCACCGTTGCCGGTGCTCACCGCCCACAGCTCGCCCTTGTGCGTCGCCACATACAGGATGCCCCCGTCGGTCACGGGCTGGGCGTAGAGCGTGTGATCGGTCTCGAGGCGAACCTGAAAGCGTCGGCTGACGCTGACGCCACCGCTGCCGTCCGGTGACAGGCGGCTACCGGTCACGACCACGCCGCCTGACCGACGCGCGCCGTGGCCGTCGCTGGTGCTGCCCGCGTAGTAGACATCGGTCCCCGAGACCACGGGTCCGACGTACCAAAGGTCGCCCAGACCCGTCGCGACGACCGCGCCGTCGCGGGCGCGGATCAGCTGTCCGTTGGGCATCGCGACGAAGCCTGCGCCGCCGACGGTGACAGCGGCGGGCGTGCCGTAGTCGTTGTAGGCCGGTCCCTGCCAGACCGTGCGCCCGGTCGCAGGGTCGAGCGCCGAGAGCGTGTTCCACGGCACGATGAGCAGGCCGTCGACGAGCAACGGACTCGCTGCGGTGCCCACCGAGTAGCCGCGGAGCTTGCCTGCGGCGGCGCCGAGCCATCGCGTCCACAGCTTCTTGCCGCCCGTGGTGTAGGCGCTGACCACGCCGTTGCCGAACAACGCGAAGATCCGGGTGTCGTCGGTCACGGGCGTGGCCGAGGCGTAGCCGATGATCTCGCGATTGGCCGGCGTCCGGTAGACCTCGGCCTCGTCGAGCGAGGCGCGCACTTGGTTGAGCTGGGTCGTCGCTTGCGACAGACGCGTCGAGAGCGCGCTGTCGTCGGGGTTGGCCCGAACGTCGCGCTGCAGCGTGCTGACCTCGCGCCGCAGCGTCGCGAGCTGCGCATCCCCAGCGGCGGCGGCGTCGAGCAGCGCGCGCACGCGGGTCGCCTCGTCGCCGGTCAACGCGTCGACGACGTCGTTGCGCGCCTGCCACAGCGTCCCCCCTGACGACAGGCTGACGCACTGCAGGGTCGTCGGCTCGACGGTGAAGCACAGGCGATCGGACCCGACCGCGACGGGGCTCGCGTTGCCCCAGGTCTTGGTGCGGATCGACCAAGCGAGACCGCCGGCGATGCTGTGAACCGTCGGCGAGGTCGGGTTGACGTTCGTGCCGTCATCGCGCCATCCGTGGACGGCCGCGACCGCCGCCCAAGGTAGCGCCGACAGCAACGCGATCCGCGCCATCCACCGCGCCTTCACAGCGCCTCCCCAGCGACGTCGCGCACGCAGCGGAACCCGACGTCGGGCATCATCTGCTCGGGGCGCATGCCCCCACGGCTGGTCGCCCGCCGGTCCTTGGGATCGGTGTTCATCCATCCTCCGCCACGCTGAACCCGCGACGTCCCCGCCGTCGGCCCCGTCGGGTGATCGCCCCCCGACTGCTTGTAGGCGTCGGCCGCATAGAGGTCGGCCACCCACTCCCAGACGTTGCCGGACACGCCGAGCAGCCCGAACGGCGAGGGGTAGCGGAGCTGACCGCTCTCCCCCGTGCCCTCCTCCGCGCAGGTCGCCTGGGGGCCATCGGTGAAGATTGGGTCCGCGATCTGCCCAGGGTTCTGCAGCGCGCGCCCGCAGTGCGGCACCGTCCCCCACGGCCAGGGCCGGTGCTCGGCGCCGCGCGCGGCGAGCTCCCACTCGGCCTCGGTCGGCAGGCGACCACCGAGGTAATCGCAGTACCGACGCGCCGCGTCCCAGGTGACCGCGTTCATCGGGTGCTGGCGCCGCTCGGCCCGCCCGGCGTTGCCGTAGCCCGAGGCGTCGTGCCCGCTGGCCTCACAGTAGCCCGACTCCAGACACAGCGCGTAATGATGCGCGAGGACCTCGAACTTGCCGATGAAGTACGGCCCCACGGTGACCTCGTGGACCGGACCCTCTTCGGGCCGCGCCGCGGGATCGTAGTTGCGTCCGTTGGGATCGGTCGCCTGCGCGCCCATCCAGAACGTGGTCGGAGGTACGTAGAAGAAGCACCGAGAATCCGGCGAGGGCTTGTCGCAGCGCATCTTGTCGGGGAGCGATTCGCCCGGCTCGTAGGCCCGCCGGGCGATCTTGACGGGAACGCCCCCTCCGGTGCCGGCTTGGACGTCGGCGACCTCGGCCGTCGTCGCGAACTCGGGGTTTGGCGTGGTGGGATCGGTCTTGAGGACCCCAAGCTCTCGACCGTCGCCCACACCGTCGCCGTCGGTGTCGCG
>JBEIFN010000566.1:0-2183 GCA_040382435.1 Alphaproteobacteria bacterium | reverse complement strand
TGCTCCTGCATCCACCCGCTGATCGCCGCGTCGTAGGCCGCCGTCTGTTGGAACGCCTTGAGGGCGAGCCGACGCCGCGCCGGGAGGTCGAGCGAGCCCTCGGCCAGCCCGGACAACACCAGATCGTAGTCCGCAGGGTCGCACACGATCGCGACGGACTCGTAGTTCTTGGCGGCCGCGCGGAGCAGCGTCACGCCGCCGATGTCGATCTGCTCGATGGCGTCGGCCTCGGTGACGCCAGGCGCCGAGATCGTCTTGACGAACGGGTAGAGGTTGCAGACCACGACATCGACCGGTCGGATGCCGTGGCGTGCGATCTCGTCGAGGTGTTCGGTCGTCCGACGCGCGAGGATCCCACCGTGGATGCCGGGGTGGAGCGTCTTGACCCGACCGCCGAGGATCTCGGGGTGACCGGTGACATCATCGACTTGGGTGACCGGCAGCCCGGCCTCCGCCAGCGCCTTGGCCGAGCCGCCCGAGGCGACCAGCTCGAACCCAAGCCCAAAAAGTCCCTTCGCAAGGGGAACGAGCCCCGTCTTGTCCCAGACGCTCAACAACGCGCGACGGCTGACCATCTTCGACTCCCCCACAAACCGTTCAGGCAGAAAGCTCTTGCAACCGTTGGCGGACGGCGTCCACCAGCACCCGGTGTTCGGCGGCGTGCATCCGTGCCTCGAAGGCGTCGAAGGCCTCGCCGGGCACCAGCTCGACCTGCGCTTGCCGGACGACGGGACCGGCATCGACCTCGACGACGACCTCGTGGACCATCACTCCTGTCCGCGTTCGATGACCCGCCTGCGCTTCGTCCCAGGCACGGCGGATCGCGTCGAGCCCAGGCAGCTCGCCGGGCAGCGCGGGGTGCAGGTTCAGCACCCGCCCGGCGCCGAAGCGATCGAGGAACGCGGCGGAGAGCAGATGCAGAAATCCCGCGCAGATGACGAGGTCGGGCTGGAAGGAGGCGACCCGATCGGCAAGGTGCGCGTCGTACGCCGGCCTTCCACCCGCCGCGCGAAAGGTCGAGAGCGACGAGATGACGGTCGGGATTCCCGCGTCGTCGGCCCGCCGCAAGCCACCCGCAGCGGCGCGGTTGCTCACCACAGCGACGACGCGCGCGCAAAGCTCGCCCGAACGGCACGCGTCAAGCAGGGCACCCAGGTTGCTTCCGCTCCCGGAGATCAGCACGACGAGCGAAGGCGCCTCCGTCACGCGGCCTCCCTGTAGGCCGCAGTCGGTATCCCGCGGGCGGCCCGATGGCGGTCCGTCACGCGACGTCATGGGGCCGTGCCACCGCATGTTGCGCGGGTGGGCGGGCGCATCCCCCCTCACGGCGCCGCGGAGTCCGCCGTGTCGGTGTCGCCGGCGTCAGAGTCGCCCGTGTCGGTGTCTTGCGGCGTGTCGCGATCGCGGTCGCTGAGCTTGCCGTACTCGACTTCGATCTTTATCAACGGACGCGGGACCGCGAACCCCGTGAACCGGACGGCGTTGCTCGCCGGTTCGTAACGCCAGCCGTCGCGCGCGCGCTGCGGCATCACGACGCCGTCGACGCGAACCTCCATCGTCTCGGGATCGGGCAGGCGGGTCAACGGGAACGTCTCGATCAGGCCCGCGGCCGAAACCCCAACCGCCGAGAGCAGCTCGCGGTAGCTGGTCGCACAGATCGACTCCGTCAGCCCCCCGGTGCTGCCGATCGCCTCGTGGTACCGGGTCCCGACGTCCGCCGCGCCCGACGGCGACGAGCAACCCGCCGGCAAATCGCCGACGATGCCATGCACGGCAAAGCCCCACGCGCCCGCGACTGACTGCAAGGCTGCGACGTGCTCCGCGACGTCTCCAGTGGACTGATCATCCTCGTCCGACACGAAGACCACATCCAAGCGGGCATCTGCACGTGGAAACCCCGGATTGGTCGACCCGTTCAGTGCGAGTTCGGCGACGTCGAACCCGCGCTCGACGCGGTCCCCGTCGGTGCCGACGATCAGAGCAGCTTTGGTGCTCCGGACGATGTCGACGGCCCACGGGTCGAGGATCCCGCCCCGCAGCACGCCCGCATCTGCGGCGGCCGCATCCGTCGAGACGACGCCAAACCGATAGTCCACGTCGGTGGCCGTCAACGCATCCACCAGCCCGACGACGGCGTCGGTGAGGAGCGCCTGCTCCTCGCGCATCGACTTGCTGTCGTCGAC
>JBEIFN010000565.1:0-2191 GCA_040382435.1 Alphaproteobacteria bacterium | reverse complement strand
GCAGTCGTTGTCGATGCCGTCGTTGCAGTTCATCCGGTTCTCAGGGACGCTCGGCGTGATCGACGGGTCGTTGTCGTTGCAGTCCGTCGCGCGCGTCACCCCGTCGTTGTCGAGGTCGTCGTCGCGGGTCGCGGGGTTGCAGTCGTCGTCCGCGCCGTTGTACGTGACCTCCATCGCGTTCGGGTTCACGGCCGCGGCCTCGTCGTTACAGTCCGTCCCGCCGGGGCCACCGGGGAAGCCGTCGCCGTCCGCGTCGCCATCCGGCGTCGCCGCGTTGCAGTCGTCATCGAGGCCGTTGTAGCCGACCTCCATCGCGTTCGGGTTCACCGCCGCGTTGCTGTCATCACAGTCCTGAGGGCTCTGGAAGCCGTCCGAGTCGAGGTCGTTGTCGCGCGTGCCCGCGGCGCAGTCGTCGTCGATGCCGTTGTAGGGCACCTCGGGCGCGCCCGGGAAAACGGTCTCGTTCTGGTCATTGCAGTCGCCGGCGGCCTCGGTGAAGCCGTCGCCGTCGCCATCCTCGCCCGAGGCGACGCGGTCCATGCCGTCGCAGTCCTCGTCGATGTCGTTGCCCGCCACGTCGCGCGCTTCGGGGTTGATGTACGACGCGCGGTCGTTGCAGTCGGGGCCGCCGGCCTCGACCGCGTCGTATCCGTCACCGTCGACGTCCGCATCCCGCGTGCCCTCGTCGCAGTCGTCGTCCACGCCGTTGTAGGGCTGCTCGGCGGCGTTCGGGTTCACTGCGGGGTTGTTGTCGTCGCAGTCTCCCGCCTTGTCCGTCACGCCGTCGCCGTCACGGTCGACCTCACCGCAGACGGCGTCGCCGCCGCGGCAGTCGTTGTCGACGCCGTCATCGCACAGGGCGTCCCCGCTCTCGGTCACGCCGGGGTTCACGTCCGCGCGGGCGTCGTCGCAGTCGGGGCCCAGATCGCAGCCCTGGCCGTAGCCATCGCCGTCGCCGTCGACGCACTCCGCGATCATCGCGACGCACCGGTTCTGCGCCGTGCAGCGCTCACCCGGGTCGCAGTCCATGTCCACGCGGCAGTCGACCGCACGACAGACGTTGTCGATGCAGAAGCCGCGGTTGCCGCACTCCGCGTCCGACATGCACGGCGTCTCGCCGGGGTTCGAACCGGAGCAGATGAAGGTCGCCAGGTCGCAGGTCTGGCCTGCCGGGCAGAGGCGGTCCTCGTTACACTGGCCGGGGCGACAGACGCCGCCGACGCAGACCTTGGCGTCGCCACACGACAGGTCCGTCGTGCAGGCGGCCGTGGCGTCGGGGCGAAGACCCAAGTCCGGCAGAGCGGGCGTGCCGCCGCCCGGGGCGTCTTCGCTGCAGGCGGCCAACGCCGCAAAGCTCAGGGCCAAGCAGACCCGGCTGGTGTGGACGAGACTCATCGCGTGCGCTCCTCAATGGTCCATCGGACCGAAGTTCAGGCCCCTCTCCGGGGGCGGACGCGCGCCGCGTGAGCAAATTCCGGGCCACCCGAAGTGGCTACTCGTCAAGCCAGAGTTCGACGCCCACCGCCCGGCCCGCGGTAAATCACCCGCGAGACGTCGTTCTCACGCAGTACAAGCTGCACCAACCCGGGAATGCGGGGCGCCGCGTGCTGCCAGAGCCACGCCACGAGCACCTCGCTCGTCGGGTTCTCCAACCCCGGAATATCATTCAGGTAGTTGTGGTCGATCTGGTCACGGAGCGGCTTGAAGACCGCCTCGATCTCGCCGAAGTCGATGACCCAGCCGGAGTCGCCGGTCATGTCCCCCACGACGTGAATGTCCAAGTAGAACGCCAAGCCATAGAGGCGGCCGCATGGGTGGCCAGCGGGGACCTTCGGCAGTCGACGCGCCGACTCAAAGCGGATGGTCTGAACGAGCTCGTAATCGCCCATGGGCGCTCCTCGGTCCTGCCGGGCTTACGCCGGCGTTAGGGCAGCTCGACCAGCACGATGCCTGCCCGAGCGCGGTCTTGAGATACACCGGGCTCGATACGCGATGCACCCCCGGGGCGAAAAATCCGGACGCGCGTCTCGAGGGGCACGGGGCATTCGACGGCGTCCACGCAGTAGGGCTGCCCGCTCGCGGCGTTCGCAAAGGTCGCCGTGCCGCGCGAGATGCCGAGCAGCGCCGACTTCACGGGCGCGTCCGGGGCCGCCGGTGAATCCCCCGCGATGCGTTTGACGACGGCGGGGGT
>JBEIFN010000564.1:0-2193 GCA_040382435.1 Alphaproteobacteria bacterium | reverse complement strand
GTCGGTTGTCCGAGGTCGGCTCCTCGCGTTCGAGCAGGCTCGCCATCACCACGACGTCATGCAGCGAGCGCCCGCCGAGGTCGGCCTGCTTGGCGAACCGGGTGTGAAACGCCCCCACGAGCGTCTTGGCGAACCCCAGCGGGGTGAACCCCTCCGGATCGACGGCGTAGGTGTCGGGCAGCAAGTAGCCCTCAAGGCTCGGACCCGTGATCGCGAACGCGGCGTCGACGGTGTCGGGCTTGGCGATCTCGAGGAAGGCACCAGGCTCCGCGAGGCGCTGTTTGGCGAGCGACGCGTCGATGTCGCGGATCGTCCAGCCTTCGATGACCGTGATCGGGATCGTCAATGGGTCCGGCTTGCTGCACAGCGCGTCGAGGACGTCCTGCATCGACGCCCCGCGCGGCACCTCTTGACGCCCAGCCTGCACGCAGTCGGCAGCCGTGGTGCGCAGAAAGACCCTCCAAGCCATCTCGCTCGGCACCAGGCCCTCGGAGACCAACGCACCCGCGAGCGACGTGGCCGTCGCGCCCTTGTCGACCGTGATCGCCGCGGTCCCCGAGCCCACCCCGCGACAGGCGGCGAGCACGATCCCCACCCCCAACCACAGCGCGCGCCGCACCGCGCCGCCCGAGCCCGACATCCCGACCTCCCTGCTCTGCCGCTATGGCTGTGGCGACGCGGGCGCCACGCGTGGACCGTCGAACCACGCCTGGAAGGAGCGGAGCACCTTGGCCGGTCCGGCGACGCGGCGCGCGCGCACGTCGGCCCCATCCGGCGACAGGCTACGGTCGGCGAGCTCCAGCGCGTGCCGGTCGGGGTTGGTCAACGCGTCCAGTTCGGCGAGGAGCACCACCCGCGGCTGACCTGGCCCGTCCCAACGCCCGATCGTCCCATCGGCGAACACCGCGACGTCATGCCCACGACCCGAGCGCTGCATCCCCGCCTCGACCAACCGGACCCCGGCCGCCCGCAGCTCGGACGCCACCGAGAACAACGCCGTCGGAAGACGCTTGAGGTCGGCCTCGGTCCATGGCGCGTCCCATTCGACGGCCACCTCGCCAGGCCCTGCCGCGAGCGCCCGCCGAACCGCGGCCACCACATCCGTGCTCGGGCCGATCCGAAGGACCCGAACCGCACCGTACGGACAGGGCGTGCCCCCGTCGTCGACCCACAAGCGCTGCGCCGCTGGCGACGCCGCGCCCTCGGCGAGCCAGACGGCGCTGTGATCGGGCAACGACGCGCGCGCGTCCTGCGCCAAGGCCGCAGCGAGCTGCTCCGCGTGGCCCGTCCAGTCGCCCACCGTGTGGACCTGAAGGTGCCGAGCGTCCGAGGCGCAGGCAAACGTCAGCGCCTCGCGCAGCCGCTCTGCCGACCAAGCACCATCCGCCACCAGCACGACGCGTCGCGTCGACCCGAACCGAACCACCTGCTTGAGCGCGCCGATCCAGCCCGACCGCGGCCCGAGCACCCGCTCGGCCGCCTCGACCGCGAGCGCGGGATCGAGGCGCGCACCCGGCCACCCCGTGTCGTCGCCCGACAGCGCCTGCCCGAGCAGCTCGAGCACCAGGCGCCGCGGCCGATCGTCGAGGCGCCGCAGCAGCGCGCGCAGGCGACCGACGTCGGCGTGTTCGGCAGGCAGGCCGAGCAATCGCTCCATCCACAGGCCGCGAAGGACGACGAGGTTGCCGGTGTACAACCCGTCATCGGTCACAAAGGCGCGCGCGACGGTGTCCGCGACGATCGGGTCCTGAGGGACATCGTGGTCGACGAACGGGTAGTCGAGCTCGCCGTAGCCCTCCACCGCGGCAAGGCCGCGCAACTTCATCACGCCCGAACGCCCGAGCCGCACGTGCCGCCGGTGGCTCGCCGACGTGAAGTAGCTCACGAGGTGCTGCACCACGGGGAACCGCATGTGGAAGAACTCGGGGAACCGCAGCTTGAGCCGGCTGACCTCGGTAAAGACGTCGACGAGGTCCTCGGCGGACGTCTCGGCGTTGCTCAGGATGAAGTAGCCGTCCATGTGCAGACGACGGCGCGCGAGCTCGGCGCAGATCAGCCGAACGTGCGCGAGCTTGTAGCCCTTGCCCAGCCGCGCGATCTCCCGATCGCTGTACGTCTCGACGCCGATTTGCAGAAACGAGGACCAGGTCCGGGTCGCGTGGTCCTCGAAGAAGTCGGTCGGCGGAATCGCCC
>JBEIFN010000563.1:0-2195 GCA_040382435.1 Alphaproteobacteria bacterium | reverse complement strand
CGAGGAGGATGTATGGGTCATCGGTCGTTGGGGGTTTTTGGGCTGCTCGCGGCGTGTGCTGACGTCGCCGGCGGCGGCGGCGGCGGCGATGAGCAGGAGCTGATCACCACCGTGCAGCTTGGATTCACAACCGTCGGGGGCGCGCCGCCGATCGACGCGACATGGTCGGATGCCGATCTCGACGGAACGCCCGAGGTCTCGCCCGCTGTGCTCGCTGCTGGCGAGGGCTACCAGCTCACAGTCGCCTTCTTCGACGAAGCGAGCAACCCGGTCGTCGACATCACCGCCGAGGTCGAGGCCGAGGGGGACGAGCATCAGGTGTTTCTGACCGGCACGGGCGTGCAGAGCCCGTCGACCGGGGCGGTCGAAGGCGCGCTGCTCGACATCGCGTACGCGGACACCGACGCCGGGGCCCTGCCGCTGGGCTTGCTGCACGAGGTCGGCTCTCTCGCGGTCGGCAGCGGCGAGATCGTCGTGACGCTCCAGCATCTGCCGCCGCAGGACGGCGTCGCGGTCAAGGTCGCTGGACTCGAGGGCGTGGTCGCAACCGACGGACTCGGCACGCTGCCGGGCGAGACCGACGTCTCGGTCGCCATCCCGTTCGAGGTTCGTCGATGATCCCGGGCGCGCATGACGTCGCGGCCGAGCTGCGTGAGCGGTTGCGGGCGCTCGGACTGCGCGCCACCGCGCCGCGTCTGGCGGTGCTGACGGTATTACACGAGCTCGCGCGCCCGCTGTCGCACGACGAGGTGATGTCCCGGCTGCCGGCGGGTGGTTTTGACCGCGCGTCGGTGTTCCGGGTGCTCGCCGATCTCGCCGAGGTCCGGCTGCTGCGCAGGATGGACCTCGGGGATCGCACGTGGCGCTATGAGCTCGACGATGCGTGTGTCAAAAAAAGCGAGGCCCGTCCTCACTTTCTGTGTGACGCCTGCGGGGTCGCCCTGTGCTTGCCCCCGGTTGATCTCGCGCGTTTGCCGGGTGTGATCCCCGACGCGGTGGCGCGCGCACGCATCGTCGAGATCTCCGGGCGCTGCGGTGGGTGTCTGGCGTCGTGACGAACGGGCACGCCGCGCGGTTGGCGCCGTCGTCAGGATCCGCGTAGGATGAAACGGAGGGGGGACGGTGCGACGCGACGCGTGGCTGACGGTCGGGCTCCTTGCGTGCGGGACGCGGCAGGTCGCGCCGCCGTCGTCCGACACCGCGTCGCTGCCCGCCGTCGATGCCTCCGATCCTGTCGTCGCCGCCGACACCGGCGCGTTCGCCGGTGCGGCCGCACCTCCCTCCCCGGTGCCCGACATCGAGGACTTCTCGCCGCCCACCGACACGGCTTGGGCGCCCGCGGCGGATTTGGTCGCCTCGTGGGACGAGGTCGAAGCCATCCTCAACGCGCGCTGCACCCCGTGTCACATCGGGGGGACCACGGCCGGATTGCGCTTGTCGGACGGGCTCACCTCGCTGCTCGCGGGGCACACGCCCTCGTGCGGGATGCCGTATGTCGCACCGTTTGATCCGCAGGGCTCCTACTTGTGGCGAAAGCTTCAGGGCACCCACACGAGCGTCGGAGGCACCGGGCTGTCGATGCCGAGCGATCAGGAGCGCCTCCCGCGCGCCGAACGTGACGTGATCGCGGCGTGGATTCGGGACGGCGCGTTGCCGAGCGTGTCGCCGTGAGGGCGGGCTGGTGGCTGCTCGCGCTCGCCTGTGGTGCGCCCGACGAGGTCGTCGGCGGCGTGGATGCCCCGGTCGACACGCCGGTCGCCGCGACGGCGCAGGCGCGCTTGCGGCGGCTGACGCGCGATGAGCTCGACGCCACGCTCGCAGACCTGTTTGGCGTCACCGATCAACCCGCACAACGCTTGCTACCGCCCGACCCGTTGACGCCGTTCGACAACGCGCTCGTCAACGCGGAGCCCTCGGCGTTGTGGGTCGAGGGGATCGAGGCGGTCGCCGACGAGGTCGCGAACCGGGTCGTCGCAGACCCGGCGCGTGTCGCGACGCTGCTCGGATGTGAGGGGACGGCGCGCGGCACCGAGGCGGAGACGTGTCTGCGCGCCGCGCTCCCCAACCTGATGCGGCGCGTCCTTCGTCGTGAGGTCCGGACGTCGGATGTCGCCGACGCGGTCACGCTGGTCGATGCGGCGTTCGCCGAGGGCGTGGACGCTGCCGGTGCGCTGCATCGCCTCCTGCGGGGTCTG
>JBEIFN010000562.1:0-2197 GCA_040382435.1 Alphaproteobacteria bacterium | reverse complement strand
GCCACGAGGATGCGCTGACCAGCGGAGAGCGCAACGCCGTCGATGGTCTGCGTGCCCGACAGGGTGATGTTCGCCATCTTGCTGATCGCCACGCAGGACGCCTTCACGTCGAGGCCCTGGGCCACGCCGTCAACGTACTGCTTGGTCGCCGCGTCGGCGTCGGCCACCGGGTTCGCGAGGTTGGTCAGCTTGAAGCTGCCGGCGCTCACGTCCGCGCCGAACGTGCCGCGCAGATCGGAGAACGACCACGTCGCGGTGAGGTCGGCCTTGCCCGGCGTCACGGCGTTCGCGGCGATCTTCGCGGTCGTGACCTGAAGATCCTTGATGGCGGCAGTCTCGACCGAGTCCGCCGCCATCTTCGCGGCGGTGATGTTGGCGTCCGCGATCTTCGCGGTAGTCACCGCGGAGTCGGCAATCTTGGCGGTCGCCACCGCCGACGCGGCGAGCTTGCCTTCGGTCACCGCGAGGTCATCGATCTTCGCGGTGGTGACGTTCAGGTCGAGAATCTTGCTGGTGACGACCGAGTCCGCCGCGAGCTTCGCGTCGGTGACGTTCAGCGCCGCGAGCTTCGCGGTGGTGATCGCGGAGTCAGCGAGGTTCGAGGTGGACAGGGTGAGGGAAGCGATGTCGCTCCCACGAACGAAAGTACGAGCCATGAGAAGCCTCCAAGATGGAGTGTGGGGTGCATCCTGTTCCTACCCCCCGCGAGGGCGGGCGATAAGGTGACACGGCACCAAACCCGTCACCTAGAGTGCTATGCGGAGTGCCCTCTACGAGTCCCGTTCGCGCTCAGTAGTAGATCATCACCACGTCGCCCGCCGCGAGGCCGAACGTGAAGAGGACGCCCGTCGCGTCCGCGACGTAGTCGTTGTCCTCGCCTTCCCGCATCACAAGACCCTGTCGCACGACCTGGTGCTTCTTCGGATCCGCGTTGAACGCCGCCGCAGGGAAGAAGTCCTGCCCCGCCGTCGCGTCGAAGGTGAGGTAGTGCGTCCACCCGGACGTACCCGTCGCGACGGGCGTGATCGTCGCCACGCCACCGACGTTGGTTACGGTGAACCCCTCCGCGACGAAGTTGATCGTCGTGAACGTCCCGAGGTCCGTGTTCCCGTTCCGAATCGTCACGCCCGCCTGGCCGCCGCCCTGCGGGGCGACGATCAGGCCGGAGAAGCCGGGAGGGTCGACGTAGCGGTCCATGAGGGCGAGTACCTAGCACACAAGAGGAGGAAGGGGGGGCTACGCCCGGAGGAGAGCTACCGATGCGCGGTGGGCGCGATCTTCATCGCCTCCCGTGCCGTAGACCAGATCCAGATCGACCATAGGCACACGCCGAGGCCCGTCGCGAACGTCGCAGCACGCAGCACCGGGCGGTCCTCCGGTAGCTGTTGCGAGGCGTACATGACGAGCGGGCCGCCGACGATGGCCGCCGCGAGCCGAAGCGGCTGGACCGTCTGCTCCTCCGTGTCGTAGGACACGCAGAGATACGGACGGTCCTCCATCTCCGACATGCGGGAAACGGTTCCCTCGTCGGGCAGAAGCGCGCCGCGCACGCCAGGGTAGCCATAGAACGTCATGCCTTCCTCCGACGACCCGACGCGACATCGGACACCGTGCCCCACACCACCGTCGCAGCGTACCCGAGAGCGACGACACCGAGAATCTTCAGCGTGTTCGTCAGCTTCTCTCGCTCCTCGGCCTCCGACGCACCGTACCCGCGCATCGCGCTCCCGAAGCCGTTGTAGGCGTCGAGGCCGGGCGCGACCTTGTACCGCATGTAGTCCGACGCCGCGTGGAGACGGTCCTCGGCGGTGTTGATCTTGAGCAGCACCCACGCCGGGAGATCGTCGTCGTCTTGGAGCGCGTTGTGGAGGCGCGAGGCGTCCATCACGATCCGCGCGAGTTGCTGCCGCGCCATCCGGCCCTCAAGCGGAACCGGGTAGTCGAAGTTGCGTCCCATCGCTCACATCCCCGCGCGCGGCTTGAGCAGGTAGAGGGCTTCGAGGTGCTTGTCAGCGAACCCCGCGAGCACGTTGTTCACCGAGAGGGAGTAGGCGTCCTTCCCGAGCAGATCGTTCGCGTCGTTGATCCGTCGCAGCGTCTCCTCGACCAGCGACACACCCTTCTGCGCGTCGGAGCCGCCCGCGGCCTCGACCCGCGCCGCGAGGTCGTGCATCCCCGTGATCGTCGTGAGCGGGTT
>JBEIFN010000561.1:0-2203 GCA_040382435.1 Alphaproteobacteria bacterium | reverse complement strand
GGCCCTTGCGACCCTCGACGGTGGCCAAGGTGGTCGCGGCGAACAGTCGCTCGACGAGCGCATCGATTGACCCCGCGGCGCGGACGGCGTCGACGACCGGCTGGACGGCGTGCGCCTCGGGGAGCGCCACCACGGCTTCGAGGCCGGCTTTGCATTGGGCGCGCTCGAACGGCGCCCAGTAGCCTTCTTGGAGCTCGAGCATGCCTGCGACGAGGCGCGGACGGTCGCGATCCTGGGTTCCCGCTTCGCGTGCGAGGTCGGGCTTGGCGCGTTCGGTGTGCCACCGCACGGCGGTGTGGGCCACATCGAGCAGGGTGCACGAGAACAGCTCGCCGACGGCGCTGTCCTGCGCGTACCGGGCCGCGTCCTTGGCGATCAGCGCGCGGAGAGCGGCGAGGCTCTCGCCGTACGACGCGCGGCTGGGGTCGGCGGCGATCCACGCCTCGACCTTGGCCTCCTCCTCCTGCTTGCGCGTCAGGATCGGGCTGGCCGCCAGGTTGTCACGGATGCCCTCGTCGTACTTGCGACCATTTTCGAGGCCAAAGCGCGTGGACGCCAGGTACTTCTCGGCAGCGGGGTCGGCGGCGATCGCGGCGGCGAGTCGGGCCTCCATCGCGGCGGCGGACGCGAGATCGTCGGGGAGGCTGACGGTGGCGCGCTGCGCGAGGTCAGCCGCGAGCGCGTGCCGGTCGGTGCTTCCGGGGAACCCAGCGACCATCACGTAGTCGCCGGGCGCGACGCCCGCCTGGCTGACCGGCAGGTGATGGCGCGGCGTGTACGGGACGTTCTTGCTGCTGTGGTCGGCAGGCTTGCCGTTCTTGCCGACGTACGCGCGGAGGAAGGTGTAGTCGCCGTCGTGGCGGGGCCATTCGAAGTTGTCGGCGTCGCCCCCGAAGAAGCCGATGTTGGCGGGCGGCGCTTGGACGATGCGGACGTCTCGGATCTCGAGCGTCTGGTACAGGCGGTAGGCGCGCCCCCCGTCGAACTCGGCGAGACGGCAGCGGCGACCCGCCTGCTTCTCGCACGCGGCGACGGTCTCGGAACGGAACGCGTCGATCGCCTTTTGGCGTTCGGCGCCGTCGGTGAGGTCCTTGAGGCGCGTTTGGAGCGCAGTCGTCTGGTCGGTCACCGCCTCGATCACGTACATCCGCGCGCTCGGTCCTGCCCACAGTTCTTCGCCGCGCGAGGGCGCGGTGAAGCCGAGGTTGAGGTGGTCGCGCTCACCGGTGGAGAGGTTGGCCAGCCAGCCCTCGGCGCAGTGGTGGTTGGTGACGACCAAGCCGGTGGGCGACACGAACGACGCGGAGCAGAAGCCGAGGCTGACGATCGCGCCCAGCGGTGCGCCATCGAGCTGCGAGAGCGTGGCCGGGTCGAGCTGCAGGCCGTCGGCGCGCATGGCGTCGCCCAGCGCAGGCGCCTGTTCGGGGAGCCACATGCCCTCGGCGCCGAACGCGAGGGAGAGAGACAGCAGCAGGGACATTCCGACCTCCGCCGCGCCTCGTATCGTCTGTCCGCGCTGCCGGCCCGGGATGTCTCAGGGGGAGGCGCAGCTGCCTGCGAAACACACGCCGCCGGGACACGGGGTGCCGTTCGGCACCGCTGCGTACTGCGGTCCGAGCACTGGGTCACAGGTGTCTTGGGTGCAGAGGTTTCCATCATCGACGTCGATGGGGACGAGCTGCGGGTTGCCGCCGCCACAGACCGCGCGGGAGCACGCGTCGGCGGCGGGGAGGTCGGTGTTGTCGGGCACGTTGGCGGTGCCACCGTTGCCGTCGCAGATCTGGCGCCTGCAGTCGCCGGTGGTCTGGTCGGGTGTGGTCGTCCCGTAAGCCGTCCCGGTGGACACCGGGCCTTGCCCAGGGTCACACGTCTCGACGGTGCAGACGTTGCCGTCGTCGGGCACGAACAGCGGGCTGGTGTCGACGCCGCCGCCGACGTTGCAGGCGGTGAGGGTGCAGGCGTCGACGTAGGGGGGATCGGTCGCGTCGAACGTGCGGCTCACACCGCCCGCTCCATCGCAGGTGGATTGCAAGCAGTCGCCGGCACCGTCGCCGATGGGCGTAACCGACCCTGCAGGGGTGAAGCGCGTGATGCACGTGCCGGCTTCGCAGGTCGGGGTGCTGCAGTCCGAGCTGGTTCCGCAGTCGGCGTCCTCGGTGCAGGTGGGCACCGACGGCGTATCGGTGGGCGTGTCGGCCGGGGT
>JBEIFN010000560.1:0-2206 GCA_040382435.1 Alphaproteobacteria bacterium | reverse complement strand
GAGGGCCTCAATGTCGCCGTGGACGTAATCTTCATAGGCGAAACCGGGCGCCATCGTGCAGCCGAGCAAGCACCAAGCGCTGCCCTCGGCGAGCACACCGCCCTGCCAAACGCCGCCTGGCACGACGATCTGCGGACGGTGACCGGCCGCGAGGTCGTCGCCGAGCATGCGGACCTCTGCGCGGCCATCGGGGTGCAACAGCAGCATCTCGACCGCGCCGCCGGCGTAGTGATGAAACACCTCGTCGCCGGGAAGCAGGTGCATCGCCGAGACCGTCGCTGGGGTGAGCAAGAAGTAGATCGCGGTGTGACGCGAGCGCGAGCCCCGCCCGGGCGCAGCCGCGTCGATACCGACGCCGTCCCGCCAGGTCTCCACGAACCAACCGCCCTCTTCGGGGTGCGGCGTGAGGCCGAGCGCGGCGATGACGTCCTCTGCGGTCATGGCTCCTCCTCCTCTTGGCGTGGCACGCGCGAACGCCCCAGCGGCGATGTCACGTGATCGGCGTCGGCGATCAACGCGGGATGGTGCGTCGCGACGACGACCGTCGCGCCAGCCGCCGTCCAACGCGCGATCAGACGGCGCAGCCCGTCGAGGTCCGCCGGATGCAACCCAGCCGCCGGCTCGTCCATCAGCACCAGCGTCTCCGGCCCCGACCGTGCAGCACGGACCAGCTCACGCGCCAGCCGGAGGCGCCGGCCCTCCCCACCCGAGAGGGTGTCGGTCGGCTGCCCGACGGGCACGTACCCCAGGCCCGCGTCCACCAGCGCGCGCAGCGGGGCCTCCAGGCCAGGGTGGCCTGCCAAGCGTGCCAGAAGCGGGGTCGCCGGGGTGTCGAGCAGCTCGGACGCCGAGAGGCCCTTGTAGCGGACCTCGAGCACGTCCCCGAGGAACCGTCGCCCACCGCACGCCTCGCAGACCACGAGCAGACCCGAGAGAAATCCTGCCTCGAACGGCACGCGCCCGAGGCCGCGGCACGCCTCGCAGCGCCCCCCTCGGGCCGCCAGCGAAAAGGCGGTCGGCGACAGCCCGCGGACCTTGCCGCTCGGGGTCGCCGCGAGGAGGTCGCGCAACACGTCCCACAGGCCGACGTAGGTCGCCGGGCACGAACGTCGAGACCTTCCGACGCCCGCATCGTCGACGACCACGAGGCGTTCGATACGTTCGAGACCGACAACTCCGGATGCATCGCCGTCGATCCGGCGCCTCGCCGCGGCCGCGAGGGCGTCGAGCGCTGCGGACTTCCCTGCGCCGTTCGGACCGACGAACGCCGTCAGACCCGCGATCGCAACGCCGAGGCCGTCCACGTCGACCACCCGGCGCACCCCACGGTTCGCCAGCGGGACCAGCGGCTCGCCGCGCAGGGCCGCACCGGACGCCGTCGACGACGCGGCGAGCGCAGCCGGCGCGCCGTCGAACACGATCCGCCCGCCCTCGGGACCGGGGCCAGGGCCGAGCTCGATGACGCGATCGGCGATCGCCCAAGCGCGCGGGTCGTGATCGACCCACAGCACGCCGTTGCCGCGCGCACGCAGCCGTCCCACGGCTTCGAGGACCGAGGCGACCCCGGCGTCGTCCAAGCCCGCGGTCGGCTCGTCGAGAACATACAGCACGCCCGAGAGCGCCGCACCGACCGCCGCGGCCACGCGGGCGCGCTGCCATTCCCCCGCCGAGAGCGTCCCCACCGGACGGCTCAGCGGCAGCTCGCCGAGTCCCATCGCGCACAGCGCGTCCAAACGAGGCGCCAGCTCCTTCCAGACATGGTCGAACCTTGGCTCTCCTGAGAGGGCGGACAGCGGCTCCGCGAGACGCGCGAGCGGTCGGCGTTGCGCGTCCTGCCAAGTCAACCCCGACAGGCGAACCGATCGAGCGATCTCGTCCAAGCCCGTCCCATCGCACGCCGCGCAGGGCGCGTCCCAGCCGCCGCCGTCGCCCGCGCACGACGCGCACGCGCGGAGCCCGCCACGTCGGAACCAAGTCGGCTCAGGCGAGGGCCACACCTCACCCGCGCGCGTCCGAGGTCGGTCGGCGTAGGCGCGGCGCTCGATCCCGAGATCGACCTCGACCCGCCCGCCGCCAGCGGTCAGCGCGGTGCGTACCGCGTCATGGAGGCGTGCGAGACGATCGCTCGCGTCATCGCCCAGCCGCAAGCGGTCGACGACGACGGTCACAGCGGCATCGACGGGCACAGCGCGAGGCGCGATCTCGT
>JBEIFN010000559.1:0-2212 GCA_040382435.1 Alphaproteobacteria bacterium | reverse complement strand
CGCCATCCCCACCGTGCCCCACGGCCGGAAGCCGCCGACCACGTGCGGCCCCTCGAAGCGCGTCTGGCCGTACAGCGTCGGCGCCTCAGGGTCGCTGGCGTCGACGATGTAGACGCCGTGGGTCGCGGTCGCGCCGTAGATCGTGTCGCCGACCCAGGCGGTCGCCAGCGCGACGCGCGTGTAGGAGTCGGGGTAGACGTGGTTGGGGAGGGCCAACGCCGATACCCAGAAGGGTGCTGTGGGATCCGTGATGTCGAAGATGCCGACGCCGCCGACCGCGCTCGCGGCGTCGGGGGCGGGCGGCTCCAGGTAGTCCACGGCGACGAACCGCCGCCCGTCCGCGATGGTGTGGATGCCGAGGATGTGCGTCTCGCGCATCACCGCGCTCGACGCCTCGCCGACCTTGACCGGCGCGCACGGATCCGAGAGGTCGAAGAAGCTGATGCCGCCGGCGCCAGCGTACTCGGGCGCCCAAGGCACGAGGACGTAGCCGTCGACGAGCACGACGTGGTTGTGGTGGTCGACGTCGTCCGGCCCCCCGGGCAGCGTCGCGCAGTCGGAGAACAGGTCCGCCTGCGCGTAGGTGCGGGCGCCAACGCCGGGCCCGGCGGCTTGCCAGGCGTCGGCGGCTGGGAAGGGGTCCGCCGGAACGAACGGACTGCACGCGCCGAGCAGCGCGCTCACGGGCCACCAACGGTTCGACGAGGGGTTCGCGCGTCTTGAGGGCATGACGGCTCCGTAGGTGGTCATCGTACCTTGTTCGGCCGCGCACGCGTGCCGCGCGCTTGTCAGAACCGATGTTCCCAGCCGAGCAACGCCCAGACCTTGCGGTTGCCGTAGGAGCCTTGAAGCACCAACTTCGGCAGGATGCGCCACTCGCCGTTGACCGTGATCGCGTTCTCGTTGAGCTGCTGGAACGGGTTGACGCGGCTCTCGAGGTAGACGGTGTCGAACACCGGCAGACCGACGACGAGCGTCCCGTCCGGCTCGACCGAGACCGACCCGAGCTCGATGCCGCCGAGCACCGAGTCGACGAGCAGCTCCGAGAGCGCCTCGGCGGCGTAGCGTCCCTCCGCGCTCGACAGCTCCGTCGGCGAGCGACCGGTGAGCAGGACCGTCAACAGCTCGGCTTCGGAGCTGAAGTCCTCCGAGCTGAAGTCCACCGTCGGCTGCTCCGCCGTGCCGCCGACCTTGAGGTCGATGTCGCCGCCAGCGGTCGCCAGCTTGCCGCTCAGGTCGAGGATCGGGTTCCACCAAGAGCGCCCGGTGAACACGAGCCGACTGTCGGGCTGGATGGCAAACTTGCTGGCGAGGAGGCCGAACTCGCCCGTGGGCACCGTCAGCTCGCCCGCGACGCTCGGCTCCCCGGCTTGGTAGGCGACGTCGACCTCGCCGCTGAGCTGCGCGTCGACCTCGGCGCGGGTCACGCGCGCGCCGAGGCTGCCCAGATCGTCAAAGACGGGCAGATCGATGCGCGTGCGCGTGTTGCGACCGAGATCGATGTGTACGCCGAGGTCGAGCCCTGCGAGCGCCTCATCGAGCAGCGAGGGGGCCGCAGGGGGCGCGGCGACGGGCAGGCTGCCGGCCGCCGTCGGGATCGCCTCGGTCGGGGTTCGCGGCGCCCGACGGCGCTCGCGCTCGGGCTCGGCCTGTTCGCGGTGCACCACGATGCTCGGGTCGACGGCCAGCTCGCGCGTCGCGAGCAGCTCGCTGGTGTCGAGGCGGACGCTGGCCTCCTCGGCGATCAGGTTGCCGGTGGCCGTCAGCCGAGGGAACCGACCTTCGACCGCGAACGCGCCGCTCGCACGCAGGCGCTGGTCGTCGCGATGCACCAGCCACGCCTCGCGCAGGTTGACCGAGAGTTGGACGGCATCGGGGCGACCGTGGAGCAGGCGGACGAAGCCGTCTGCGGAGACCCGCGACGGCGTGGTCTGCAACAGCGCGGCGAGGTCGACGTCCTGCGGGGCGGTCTGCGCGGACAGGCCGTCGAGCTGGGCCAACAACCCGCCCTCGCCGTCGGGTCCGAGGTGCATCGCGAGGTGGCCGTCGCGCACAGCGAGGCCGAGTGGACGCCAGGCGAAGTGGGCGCCATCGAGTCGCAGGTCGAGGCTGGGGACGGGGTCGTCGATCGGGCCGCGCACGTGGCCCGTTGCGCGCACGCGGTTGCTGTTGGGGTCGGCGATCGCCGCACGTCGCCGGTCGGTCGCGGTGG
>JBEIFN010000558.1:0-2214 GCA_040382435.1 Alphaproteobacteria bacterium | reverse complement strand
GCCTTGGGTGTTCAACTGCCAAGCTCCCGATGAAGGCAACATGCATACGTTGCTTCACGGTGAGGAAGCCGTCGACGCCGGAGATGGAGGCTGTCGTGCGCGCGTGCAGCCAGGGGTGCGAGGTGGGCGCGGTCGCGGCGCCGGACTCGAAGGCCGTCAGCGCTTCCGCCAGCGTCGTCGGGATGGCCCCGCTGAACGTGACGTCGGGCACGGTGTCGTTGCGGTCGAAGTGGCGCTCCTCCCAGGGCGTGCGCTCCACCCGCTCGTGCGTGCCGTCCGGGTGGTCGGTGCGGACTAGGCGGCCCAGTGGGTCGTAGCACAGGATGGGGGTGACGCCCTGCATCGCTGCGGTGGCGTCGGACTCCCAATCGGAGGTGTCCGAGAAGTAGGGCTCGTACTGCTTGACCGGGCTGCCCTTGGCATCGAGCAGCACGCGGCCGGTGCCGACGAAGCGGGGCGTGGATGGGGTCGCCGTGTCGGGTGCGGCCTTGGCCTTGGTGAGCAGCTCGCGCCCCATACCGTCGAAGTAGACCCAGGCTTCATCGAAATCCGTGGTTTCAGTCCCGAACCAGTGCTTGCGCCGGGTCGCGCTGTGGGCCGAAGCGGGCGTCCAGGTCTCTTCCTCGGCGTCGTAGGCTGCGAAGGTGTAGTCGAAGCTGGCGGTCGGGTGGTCGAGGTCGTCCACGGTCTCGCCGACGCTGCCGAGGTTCGCGACCTTCACGACCCGCCCGAGGGCGTCGAACGCGGCGGCCGTGCGCGAGCCGTTGATGTCGGTGAGTTCGTCGGGCTGGAGCGTGTGCGGATCGTAGGTCGCCGACACCTCGTGGGTCGCGGCACCGACGGGGACGGAGACCGAAGCAGGCTTCAGGTCCACGGCGTCCCAGGTGACGGTCGTCGTCGTACCGAATGGGTCCGTCTGCATTGTGGGCTGGAAGAAGTGCCCGGCGTCGAAGGTCGTGACGCCCGAGGAGGCCCACACCGGGTTCTCCGGTGGGCTCCACGACGACGCCAGCAGGGCCTCAGCCTCCTCAGGCGATTCGGTGGCCGCCCCGGCGCGGTCCTCCAGGGTGCCAGTGTCGGCCCATGCTGTGCCGAGGACGTAGCCGCCCTCGTCGGTCAGGGCGGCGTCTCGCGTACCGCCGCTCCACCCGGCGTGGGTGTCGAGGCCGCTGCCTGCGACGCTGACGGAGGCGTCCCCGAGCAGGTCCGTGGTCATCACCAGCGCGCGGACGTCGTACGGCAGGGCGACAGTGCCGACGACGCCAAGGTCGAGCGGGTCCCCCGTCGACGGGTCCTGGTAGCGCAGGACTTCCATCCCTGTCAGCCGCCGCCACGCCCCGGAGGTTGGGGTCGGCGCGTGCGGTCCAAGCTCGCTCGACACGGCGGTCAAGGCTGCGTCGAGCGACGCTACCGTCCACGCCGCACCCGCCGACGGGAACGTGAGCCCGCCGACCTGCCAACGACGCGCCTGCCACGGGACGGCGAGGCGCAGGCGGCCGGTGGTCGTGTCGTCGTGCACGACATTACTCTGCGTGACGACCACGAGCGGCGTCGCCTGCTCGATGGCGTGGCCGCTGCCACGCCGGGAGTACGCGAGCGCGGCGGTCCGCACGGGCGTGCCGTAGGCGTCGACCTCCAGCACGAGCTGGTGTTGGACGCGCGGGTCCTGGGGCCGCTCGTCGTAGGCGATGGTCAGCGTGCCGCGCTGCACGACGTGGAAGCTGCCTGGCACGTCCTCGCGCTGCTCCCAGGGGCCAACGTCGGCTGAGGCGGTCGCGCGGCGTGGCTGCAGCGGTCGGACCTCCCAGGTCGACTGCGAGACCGCGTAGGGCGCGGCCGGGCTCGTGCCGTCGTCGCGCCAGACCTCCTCCCGCAGCGTGCGGCCCTTCATCGCGCGGGCGGCCTGGCGGCGCTCCGCGGGCGTCAGGGTCGACGACGACGCCACGCGGTTCGGCTCCAACGTCGGCGCGTGCACGTCGCCCGTGAACCACTCCTTTGCGAACGCCGCCTCCAGCGTCGACTGCTCGAACCACGCGCCGGTGTGCAGCCAGGTCGAGCGCCGCACGGGGATGACCGGCTCTACGTCGTCGCCGCCGGCCACTTCGCTGTCCCACTGGTCGACGCGCCCGAAGCCGCGGAACGCCCGCTCGACGCTGTCGTAGAAGCCGTGGTGGTAGGCGTACCGGGAGACCAACGTGTGCTCACGGGCGTGGT
>JBEIFN010000557.1:0-2219 GCA_040382435.1 Alphaproteobacteria bacterium | reverse complement strand
GCAACCGGCGCATCCGACCTCCCAGGTGGCGGGCTCGACCCGCGCGGGAGAAGGGTAGCGCATTCGGAGCATACTTGCGGTGACGCCACGCATCACATCGGCCATTTTGTTGCTCGGGACGGGTTGTACCGCGCAGGCATGGGGCGAGCCCGAGCCGCTCGTGGTGGCGTCGGGGTGGGAGATCGTCGCGGACGACGACCCGTTCGGTGCGCCGCCGGCGGGCTGGTCGTGTGACCCTCAGGGCTGGGGCACCGAGGTGTTCGGGCTGGAAGACAGCCTCGTCGTCCGCACGCAGCTCTGCGATTTCGTCAGCTTCGAGCAGCCGATTCTTGCGCCCATCCGCGCGGGCGAGCGCGTCTTTGTGCGCGCTTGGCACGACCCGTTGACCGCGTGGGACACCGACGGAGGGGCCGTCGCGGCGCATCTCGGACTGTCGATCGCGGGACAGTTCGTTTGGGGGGTCGAGATCCCGATCCCCAACGCGGGGCAGATCGTGCTCGCCGATGTAGAGCTGCCCGTTCAAGCCCCAGAGGGCGCGCGTGCGGTGTTTCACGTCGACAACCACGGCGCGAACACCTACCACCTGCTCGAAGTCTCCGTCCGCCCGCGTGTGGGGACGGCAGCCGATGTGGCCGTGCTGCCCTCCGGGTACGTGGGGCCGTCGCCATGGAGCCCTTGACGCTGGCCGAGGTGCACGCGGCGCTCGCGGACGACGCGGCCTGGGATGTGGGCCACGTCACGCGGCTGGCTCGGGCGCGCGCGGCGCGCGTTCTGTTGGCGGAGGGCGTGTGGGTCCGCGATGTGGACCGGCGCGCGCTGCTGGAGGCGTGCGTCGCCGAAGCCAGGGCGTTGGGAGGACTTGCCCGCGTCGGTGAGGCGGGCTGGCTGAACGGCCTCGTTGCGGGCTGGAACGCGCGGATGCCGTGCGTGGGCGGCGCGTGTGGGTGGTGGCGCGTCGATGCGCCGGCCGCGGGTCGGCTTTGGGTGGACGACGTGCCGATCGATCTGGCGTCGGGCGCGGGCTGGTGGGTGTCGCGCTCCGGCGCGCGGCCGCGGTGGTCACCCGGCGGTTGACGCCGCGAGGACTTCGGCAGCGGCGCGTTCTCCGGCCTCGGCGGCGCCTTCGAGAAAGCCCGTGCACGACCGCGCCGTCTCCGTCCCTGCCCAATGCAAACGCCCGACCGGGCGGCGGAGCGCAGGCCCGAATTGGGTGAGGGTGCCTGGGGGGAACTGCGTGATCGGGCAGCCTCCGGCGAAGGGGTCGGCCGACCAGTCGTAGGCGTGCGTCCAGAGCGGGGTGGCCGCCTTGGGACCGAACCACCGCGTCAACGCGTCGACGGTCTCGCGTTGCAGCGCAGCGAGGTCGGTGACGTCGCGCGCCGGACCTCCGGCCACGAACGCGAGCAAGACGCCGCGGCCGCCGGGGTGGCTGGCGTCGAACACGAGGCTGATCGGCCCTTCGGTGCAGACCACCTCGCCGCTGAGACCGTCGGCCCGCCAGAACGGGGCGTCGTAGACCGCAAAGACCTTGATCGTCGCGCCCATCGGGCAGCGCTGATGCAGCTGGCTGCGCACGGTGGGCAGCGGCGTGTCGAAGGTGATGCCGCTCAAGAGGCCGAGGGGCATCGCGCTGATCGCGCGTTTGGCGCGGAACACGCCCGCGTCGGTCGTCACGGTGATCGCCTCGCCATCCTGCTCGATGCGGCGTACGGGCGCCTGCAGATGCACGTGGTCGCGCCCCACGCGGTCGGCGAGCCGTTCGCTGATCGTCTGGGCCCCTTCCACGATGCGGTCTTGCTGAAAGCCGCCGACGACGTCGACGAGCCGCATGAAGCCATCCGCGCTCGCGACGTAGGTCAAGAAGTGCAAGACGCTGATCTCGCTCGGCTCCGCGCCGAACACGACGCGGATCGCGGGTCGCGCGAGCGCGCGCGCGGTGCGGCTCGGGAACAGGCTGCGGAACCACGACTCGACGGTCTGGCGGTCCCATGCCTCGGCCTGCGTAGCCGTCCAGGGAGCGTCCGGCGGTACTTGCTTGCGCCAGTGGTCGATCGCCCACAGCATCGCTTGAAGCGGTAGCAGCGCCAGCGGAGAGACGGGCGGGATGGTGCCCGTGTAGCGCGACAGCCGCCCTGCTTGGTCGCGCACCTGCTTGCGGGAGGCGGGTGAGGGAAACGTGGTCAAACCACGCGACTCGACCAGTCGGTACATCCGGGGCT
>JBEIFN010000556.1:0-2220 GCA_040382435.1 Alphaproteobacteria bacterium | reverse complement strand
GCTTCGACGGCGACGCGCGAGGCGCTCTCGGCGGGCATGGGGACTTCGTGGGTCGGCATCGGTCCTCCGTTCACAGCGTGGGGCTGTTGGGGCACGGTCACTCCGCGGCCAGCAGGCCGTCGAGCTCGCCCGCCGCGTCGAGCGCGCGCATGTCGGTGTAGCCTCCGATCGCGCGCTCGCCGATGAAGATCTGCGGCACCGTGGTCTGACCGCTCGCGGTGCGCAGCCATTGGCGCGTCTCGGGCGCGGCGGCGTCGATCTCTTCGAACGTCACGCCTTTGACCTCCTTGAGGTACCGCTTCGCAGCCGAACAGTAGCCGCAGTAGGTCGTCGTGTAGATACGGACGTGGGCCATGTGTGCCTCCGAGCGGTCGACGTTCACACCGGCGCAGGCACGACAACCCCTTCGGGGCGTCGGCGAAGCGCGGCGAACTTCAAGTAACTTCCTTCGGGATGCCCGAGTGCTATCGGGTGATCGGGTGGCGCGCCCGAGCCCCACACCCACGACCAGGCGCCGCGGTTGGCGACCAGCCCGGCGGCGACCTCGCTGCGCCAGGTCGCGTCATCGAGCCACGCCGTGCACGATGAGGTGCAGAGGAGGCCGCCTTCCGCGACCATCGGGGCGAGCTGACGGTGCAGCTTGCGGTAGGCGGCACGCGCCGCGCCGACGTTCTTGCGGTCGCGCGTGAGGGCAGGGGGGTCGACGACCAACAGGTCGATCGGCGTGTCGGAGCGCCAAGCGAACACATCCGTGGCGACGAAGCCGTGGGCGTCGGGATCGAGGCCGTTGAGCCGGAAGTTCTCTTTGGCGTCGGCGATCGCGTCGGGTGCGATGTCCACCGTCAACACCCGCTTGGCCCCGCCGAGTGCCGCCGCGACGGAGAATCCGCCATGGTAGGCGAACAGGTTGGCGGCCACATCAACGTCGCGGCTCCACCCGCGCACCAGCTGGCGGTGCAAGCGTTGGTCGAGGAACATGCCTGTCTTTTGGCCGATCGCCGGGCGGACGAGCAGCCGCATCCCCGCCTCTTCGACGACGACGACCTCGGGACAGGGGGGCCCGCGCAGCGCGACCAAGCCCTGCGAGCCGTCGACCCGCTCGACCCCGAGTCGGCGGACGACGTGCCGCGCCCACGGCAGCGCGGCGACGGCGGTGGTGATGGCCTCGAGGTGAGGGACCCAGCACGCCGCGTACAGACGAACCACGGCGACGGGGCCGTACCGGTCGACCACCAGCCCGGGCAGGCCGTCGCCCTCGCCGTGCACCACCCGCCATGCGTCGGTCTGGGCGGGCGCGAGGCGGGCGCGGAAGGCATCACAGTCGGCGATGCGCGCCGCGAGGAGCATGGCGATGTCGGACGTCGGTGGTTCGCCGCGCCCGAGGAGCCGCACCGCGATCGGGCCGGTGTCGGCGAGGCCCCAGGCGTGGACGCGCGCGCGGTCGTCGCAGATCAGCACGGGCCTGCCGGCTTCGGACCGCACGGTCACGTCACGGTAAACCCAAGGGTGGCCCAAGTGAATGGGGGTGAGGGTGGAGGCGGGCACCACCAGACGCTCCCACCGCGGCGTCGCCATTTTTCGCTCCGTGCATCGCGGCGTGAAGAAGCACGCGCGTCGTTCGTCGATGGGGTAACCGTTCCGAGGAGGTCCCATGATTCGCATCGCTGCGCTCACCGTGTCCATCGCGGCCCTCACGGGCTGCATCTTCATCGACGCCGACGGCGACCCGGCCGATAACGGCGCTCCGAGCGTCGTGAGCGCCGAGGCAGGCTGCTACTTCGACGCCGTCAACAACGACGACATCCTCGACCTGTACGCCACCGTCTACGACCCCAATGGCCTCACCGACGTCACCCAGGTCTGGGCCGACATCTACGACGAGCCCACGGGCGAGCTGGTGCAGTCGCTCGAGTTGTTCCCCACGGACGACCCCGCGGTGTGGTTCAGCGACTGGCTCGTCAGCACCACGTCGTTCGACTGCACGTACCCGCTGTGGGTCATCGACTTTGTCGCCTACGACACCCTCGATGCGTCGGGCGCGCTGTCGATCTACCCCGACACGTACCGGTAAGACGCCGCGTCAGTGCCCGCGCTTGGCGCCGTGGTCGCCGCGATGCGCTTGACGGAGCCGTTGGATCTCGGCGCGCTGCTCGGGTGTGAGCAGCGCCTCGACCTTTTGCATGGCCTGCATCTCGATCAGCTCGGCGTCGGCCTTGTAGC
>JBEIFN010000555.1:0-2229 GCA_040382435.1 Alphaproteobacteria bacterium | reverse complement strand
TGCGGTCGACCCGGCGGCGCCGGGGGCCGAGGCCCCAGCCCCTACGGCGCCCGCCGCCGCACCCGCACAGCCTTCCGCGCTCGACGCCGCCTGGGACGACGCCGAAGCAGGGACGACGAACCAGGCCGCCGCGAGCGCCTCTGTCGACCCCAACAGCACGGCGACCAACGTCTGGGCCGCTGGCAAGGGCAGCGAAGCCTACGCGAAGTACATCGCGCAGATCCGCCGCATTCTGCACGAGCACTTCGCACGTCCGGCGGCCGACCCATCGGCAGCGACCACCATCGAGTTCACCATCGACGGGAGCGGCCGCGTCACCGGCCCGAAGATCGCCCGCTCAAGCGGAGATGCCGCCTTCGATGACGCCGCGCGGCTCGCCGTGATCTCGACCGGCAGCGTCCCTCCCCCGCCCGACGAGATCAACGACGGGCAGCCCCACCGCTACAAGGTCGACTTCCAATGAACCGCTCGTTTGCCCTCGCCATCGCCCTGAGCCTGCCGTGCGCGGCGGCCCACGCGACGGACTTCGAGATCCTCGTCCAAGGCGATCGCAGCGTCTCCCTCGGTCTGCCGAGCGCCGATGGGGGGGGACGGCTCGCTCGGTTTGACGAGACGCTCCGACGCGACCTCGACCTGTCGGGCTTCTTCACGCTCCAGACCACCCGCCCGTCCGAGGACGCCGACACCTCCGCCGCCGAACCCAACTTCGCAGCGTGGCGGGCGAGCGGCGCCGTTCGACTCGCTCGCACCGCCGTCCGCAGGCCCGGGGAGGCGGGATGCAAAGCCGGCCCCGCGCAGGTGTGCGTCGACGTCTACATCCACGACACGATCGCCGGTCGCCAGCTCGGTGCGTTCCGGATCTCGGGCGACATCGACGCCAGCCGCGCGCTCGCGCACCAGACCGCCAACGCGATCCTCACCGCGCTCGGCTGCGGCAAGGGCTTCTTCGATGGCGTCCTCGCGGCCGTACGAACCCAAGGCAGCGCCCGCGAGATCGTGGTCGTCTCCACCGACGGCTCCGACGTCACCGCCGTGACCCGCAATGGTTCCACCAACCTGTCGCCCGCTTGGAGCCCCGACGGTCGCCGCATCGCTTGGACGACGTACCGCCGCGGCAACGCCGATGTCTACGTCAAGGAGCTGGGCAGTGGCGCCGTCCACACGCTCTCGACCGGACTGGGCGGCGATCTGGCGCCCGCCTTCTCGCCCGACGGCGCGACCCTCGCGCTCGCGCGCACCGAGGGCAGCAACACCGACATCTACCTGCTCGAAGCGGATTCCGGACGCATCGTCCGACGCGTCACGACCGACCCCGCCATCGACGTCTCACCCGCGTTCATCCATCGCACCGAGCTGGTGTTCACCTCCGACCGCGCCGGCGGACGGCCAGGTCTGTACCGGGTCTCGACCAGCGGTGGCACCCCCGTCCCCGTGCAGACCGGCGGCCGCATGTCAGACCCCGTGGTGAGCGCCGACGGGCAACGGGTCGCGTTCGTCGTCCAGCACGGCAACTTTGACGTCTGGACGGCCGATCTCGCGTCGGGCGCAGTGGTCAAGATCACCGACGGACGCGGAGGCGACAACACCGACCCGACGTGGTCGCCCGACGGGCGCTACCTCGCGTTCACCTCGACGCGCTCCGGCCGCAGCGAGATCTGGATCGCTTCGGCGGACGGCAAGTACCAGGTGCAGCTCACCGAGGGCGGCGGCTTCTCGATGCCGGCTTGGCGACCGGAGTGACCGCACGCGGTTGACCCCGCGCCACAGGCGGTTACAGGCTGCCCGACGCGGGAGTAGCTCAGTTGGTAGAGCACGAGCTTCCCAAGCTCGGGGTCGCGGGTTCGAGCCCCGTCTCCCGCTCTCGAAGGGTCCGAGGTTCCTCGGGCCCTTCCTTCTTTTTGTAGCCGACTACGGCGCCTCGGAGAGCGTGAACACGACCTCGCCGCCCCGCAGCGTCGCCTCGTCGACCACACCAGGGCCGACTTCTACGCCATCGACCGTCACCGACGTCACGTAGCGAGCCTCGGCGGACGTCCCTGGCGCGCGCACCACCCACGGTGCGTCGCCGGGCCGGTCGACCTCGACCCGCTCGAACAACGGCGAGGCCACCGCCCAATCCAGCGTCCCCGCCACCGGGTAGAAACCGGTCGACGCGAGCAGGTACCAGGCCGACAACGTACCGGCGTCGTCGTTGCCGTCGAGGCCGACAGGATCATGCGCGTAGCGATT
>JBEIFN010000554.1:0-2230 GCA_040382435.1 Alphaproteobacteria bacterium | reverse complement strand
TCCGCGTCGGGCGGTCGCGGCAAGTCGGCGCCCTGGTAGAGGCCGCTTACCGTGAGGGTCACGATCCTGCGCGCTCCGGCGAAGCGCTCGATCAGCTCCAGGCTGAGCTTGCGGGCGTGGTGGCAAGCCGCTCCGGTCGTCCGACGCTGTTCGTGATCTGGCCGCTGCTGCACCAGCTGGAGGACTATCCCTTCCGGGCGGCGCACCGCGAGTTGGCCCGTCGCGCCGAGGCGGCGGGGGCGGTCGCCGTCGATCTGCTGCCCGCCTTCGAGGGGACGGAGGCTTCGGCTTGGTGGGCTTCGCCGACCGACCACCACCCGAACGCTGCCGCACAAGCACGCGCTGCCGCGGTGATCGCCACGGCCTGGACCCCCGCGCGGGTCGCGACGGGCGTCCCGGAGCCGAGTCGCTCCTCGGACGCGATGGCGGACGCTTGGTCGCAACTCGGCGGCGCAGCTACCGAGCCCGCCGCGGCGCTTGCGGTCGCGCGTGCGCGCCTCGCCGCGGGGCCGGATGGGGCACCCAACCCCTTCGACGCCCGCCGCGTCGCGGTCGTCAGCTTGTTCGAAGCCGCCGCGCTCGCGAAGGGACGACCCGACGAAGGGACGATCCGCCGCGGGGTAGAAGCCGAGTTGTTGTCGCTGCTGCGGTCGCGCCGGGACGCGCCATGACGCCGGTGACGCTCGTCGTTCCCTGCTTCAACGAGGCGGACCGCCTCGACGTGAGCGCGTGGACCGAGGGGCTGACGGCAAACCCGTCGATCACGCCGATCTGGGTCGACGATGGGTCGACGGATGGTACCGCCGAGCTTCTCGACCGGCTCGCCACCGCGACGGGGGGACGCGTGCTGCGCCTGCCGGTCAACGCGGGCAAGGCCGAGGCGGTGCGTACCGGCGTCGCGCGTGCGATCGCCGACGGGGCCGCGGTCGTCGGGTTCTTCGACGCGGATCTTGCGACACCGCTCGACGAGCTCCCGCGCCTCGTCGCTCAGCTCGACGCGGATGCGGCCTTGTGGATGGTCGCCGGCAGCCGACGGCCGGTGGCCGGGGCCGTGATTCAACGCCGGTGGCTCCGCCATCACCTCGGCCGTCTCGCCGCCACACTCGCGGCCGTGGTCCTGAGCGTGCCGTTCTACGACACCCAGTGTGGCGCCAAGGTGTTCCGCGTCGGGCCTGAGGTGGCCCAAGCCTTTGCCGTTCCGTTCACGGTGACGTGGACGTTCGACGTCGAGCTGATCGCCCGCTTGCTCGACGCCCCGGGTGGGTCCGCCGCACGGTTGATCGAGGTTCCTCTCCGTCGTTGGCGCGACGTTCCGGTGTCCAAGGTTCGCTGGACCGACGCGCTCTCGGCGCCGTGGGCGCTGCTCGGCGTCTGGTGGCGGCGTCAGCGAAAGTGAACGTGGGCGGCGAGTCCGATGTCACCGTAGGCGTAGCTCAGGCCCAAGGCGGGCCGGACCTCAAACACCAGCCCGGGACGGTAGGCGAGCTGTACGTCGACCGGGACGCGGGTCCAACGCAGGTCCAACCCGGCGACGGCGCGTACACCGAAGCCGAGCGCGAGGCGCGTGCCGTCGCGGCCCAGCTCGGCGCTCGGCGCGGCCCCGAGGACCCAGCCGAGCTCGACATGGCGGCGCGACAGCGCGATCCCGGGGTGGACGGTCCATTCGAGCGCGAGGACGGCTTGCGTCGCCGCACCGTACGGGAAGGGGCTCGTGTGCGCGCCGAGGGCGGCGCCGATCGTATGTCGGGGGTGGACGACGTAGCGAAGGTCGAGGCCCGTCACCCAGGTCCCTGCGACGGCCCCGACGCCGACGGTGCCTGGGGTCCTGAGGTCAAAGCCGAGCATCGGCCGGTCGACGGGTGGGAGCGGCGCAGCGGTCTCCTCGGGCGACTCCGCGACGGGCTCGGGGGCCGTCGGTGCCTCGGGAGAGGCTGCCACAGCCAGCGCCCCGACCAACGCGAGTCCCCCCACCTGGCTAGCCGCGGATGGTGCGTCGCAGGCCCTCGAGGCCGCGCGACAGCACTTCTTCGGACGGCCCGAACGAGAACCTCGCAAACGACGCGTATCGGCCGGGGCGGTTGGGCCGTCGCTGTCCGGGGTTGATGTCGAAGAACTCACCGGGGACCAAGATCACGCCGTGGTCGAGGGCGGCGCGGAACAGGCCCATGCCGGTGTTGAGCGGCGCAGGGAGGCGGCTCAAGTCACCCCACACGTAGAAGCCGCCTTGGGG
>JBEIFN010000553.1:0-2234 GCA_040382435.1 Alphaproteobacteria bacterium | reverse complement strand
GCCGCCGCTGTCGCGCAGCATCACCTTCTTCCAGTCGTCGTAGAACCCGATCATGCCGTAGCCGTTGAGGACGATCAGCATCATCCACACCATCGGCTGGTCGATCCGAGCCCACAACAGCGCCGACACCGAGAACGCGCCGAGAATCACGAGCCCGCCCATCGTCGGGGTCCCCACCTTGGTGAGCAAGTGGCTCTCGGGGCCATCGGTGCGGATGATCTGATCCATCTTGCGACGGTTCATCCAGTCGATGAACGCGGGAAACCCAAGATAGGCGACCATCAACGCGCTGATCATCCCCCACGCGGTCCGGAACGAGATGTAGCGGAACACGTTGACGAGGGGGAGATCCTCCGAAAGCTCAGCCAACCAAGCGATCATTGTCCAGCCTCCGGATGTTGCGAAGTGCGACGGGCGACCAGCGCTTCGAGGACGCGCTCGACGCGGGCACCGCGGCTGCCCTTGAACGCGACGTGATCCCCTTCGCGCAGCCATGCGTCGAGATCGGCGACGGCCTCCACGGGGTCGACGAATCGCCACACGGCGGCCGTCGACGAGACCGGCGCGGCCGCCATCCGCTCCCCCACCAGCACGACGAGGTCGACCCCCGCGTCGGCCGCGTACTGCGCGACCTCGGCATGGAACGCCGCTTCACCGGGTCCGAGCTCGAGCATGTCGCCAAGCACCAAGGCCCGACGACCGGGCAGACCGGCGATGACGTCAATGGTGCTGCGCATCGAGGCCGGATTGGCGTTGTACGCGTCATTGATCGCGACGACCCCGCCCGGCACCGGCGTGGTCCGCAGCCGCATCCCCACCGGCGCGAACGCGGCGAGGTCGGCTGCCGCACGCGCGAGGTCGAGGCCCAGCGCGGCCGCCACGGCGAGCGCGCCGCCTGCATTGTGAGCGACATGCGCCCCGGGCGCGCCGAGCGTCGTCGAGACGACGTCGCCGTCCGGGAGCCGCCAGGTCCCACGCGTCGTGAGCGTCTGCGGATCGAGGGTGGCGTCGAGCACGCGGACGTCGACGTCCTCCCCCCGTCCCCAGCGCACTGTCCGCCCCTCGGGGAACGAAGCGTCGGCGAGGTAGCCGTCATCGGCGTTGACCACGATCGCGTCGCCGGGCCGCGCCGCATCGAACAACGCCCGCTTCTCACGTGCGACGCCGGGCAGCCCCCCCAGCTCCAACAGATGGGCCGGCCCCACGTTGACGATGAGCCGGACATCGGGTGCGCCGATCTCGGCGAGCAACGCGATCTCGCCCGGCGACGAGGTCCCCATCTCGAGGACGACGACGTCGGCGTCGGGAGGCGTCGCGAGCAAGGTCAACGGGACGCCGAGATGGTTGTTCAGGTTGCCCTGGGTTTGGTGGACCTTGCCCATCTGGGTGAGCGCCGCTGCCGTGAGCGCGCGCGTCGTCGTCTTGCCATTGCTTCCCGTCAGACCCACGACAGGACACCGGAGCTGCCGGCGCGCCCAGCGACCGAGATCTTGCAGCGCGCGGGTGGTGTCGGTGACCTCGACCCACGGGCCCGTCCACCCTTCGACCCGATGCGCAAAGACGCCGCCAACAGCCCCCTGCACCGTCGCCGCGAACGCGTGGCCGTCGAAGCGCTCCCCGATCAGTGCAAGGAAGATGCTCCCTTCCCCGGCCACACGGCTGTCGGTCGTGACCGTCCCGGCCGCGGCGCCGTCACCGTGAAGCGTGCCGCCCGTGGCAGCCGCGATCTCCGACATCGAGACGTTCATCGTAGCTTCTCCAGCCAGGTCGCCGCGACCTGCCGATCGTCGAAGGGATGGAGGACCCCACCGATGTCTTGCGTGGTCTCGTGGCCCTTGCCCGCGATCAACACGACGTCTCCCGGGGCCGCCGCGCGCAGCGCCTCCGCGATCGCCGCCGCCCGATCAACCTCGACGTGCACCCGCTGGCCCGGCCGGACGGCCCCCATGCCTCGCGACACCTCATCGAGGATCGCGCGAGGGTCCTCGGTTCTCGGGTTGTCGGACGTGAGGACCACGACGTCGGCAGCCATCGCGGCCTCGCCCATCGGTGCGCGCTTGGCGGTGTCGCGATCGCCACCGCAACCAAAGACGAGGACGACGCGCCCCGTGGTGAGCGGCCGCACCGCTCGCAACGCGACGTCGAGCCCATCGGGCGTGTGTGCGTAGTCGACGAGCACGATGCGGCCGGCGGGATCGACCACACGCTCGAGCCGCCCTGGCGCGCCCGATGCG
>JBEIFN010000552.1:0-2234 GCA_040382435.1 Alphaproteobacteria bacterium | reverse complement strand
CCGCGCGACGGTTGGGGCTGCCGCTGATGCAGCCGGTAGCGATCCGTTCGGGCCCGTTCCCAGCGTGGGTCGAGGAACTTCAGGCCGATGTCGCGGTCGTCCTCGCCTACGGTCGCATCTTGACCCGACGCCTCCTTGATGCGCCGCGGTTCGGGTGCGTCAACGTCCATGCGAGCCTGTTGCCGCGTTGGCGAGGTGCTGCGCCGATTCAAGCTGCGATCTTGGCGGGCGACCGCGAGACGGGGGTGTGCACGCAGCGGATGGAGGAGGGGCTCGACACGGGTGCGGTGTACGACGCTCTCACCACGCCGATCGGCGAGGAGGAGACGGCCGGGCAGCTTCATGATCGCTTGATGGCGCTCTCCGCCGAGGTCGCGATCCGGACCTTGTCGGGGCTGCCCGACGCCACGCCGACCCCGCAGCCGGATGTCGGCGTTTGCTGGGCGCCCAAGATCGAGAAGGCCGACGGCGCGATCGACTGGGAGGAGGACGCCGCAGCCATCGCGCGCCGTGTTCGCGCGATGACGCCGTGGCCAGGAGGTTTTGCTGCGACGGACGCCGGGCCGCTTAAGCTGCTTGCGGTGCGGGCGGTCGCCTTGACGGGCACGCCGGGCCACGTGCTCGCGGTGAACCCCCTCACCGTCGCGACGGCGCGTGGGGCGCTGGAGCTCGTGCGGGTCCAGGCGCCGGGCCGCAAACCGGTGCTCGGCCAAGACTACGCGCGCGGTGCGCGCCTGACCGTTGGAGAGAGGCTGACATGACGCTCGTTGCCCCTTCGATCCTGTCCGCGGATTTTGGACGGCTGCACGCAGAGATCCGCGACGTCGTCGACCACGGTGCCCCTTGGGTCCATGTGGACGTGATGGACGGACGGTTCGTCCCCAACCTCACGATCGGCCCGCCGGTCGTCGCGGCGGCGGCCCGGGCCGCCAAGGACGGCGCTGCGACGGCGCTCGTCGACGTCCACCTGATGATCGTCGAACCGGATCGGTACCTCGCCGACTTCGTCGCGGCGGGTGCAGAGGTTCTTACGGTGCACGCGGAGGCCTGTACGCACCTGCAACGGACGCTCAGCGCGATTCGCGCGCTCGGGGCCAAGGCTGGCGTCGCGCTCAATCCGCACACACCCGAGGACGTCCTTGAATACGTCTACGACGACTGCGATCTGATCTTGGCGATGACCGTCAACCCTGGCTTTGGCGGCCAAAGTCTCGTCGAGAGCGTGCTGCGAAAGGTCGAGCGGATCCGCGAGCGTCTGCTGGTCCGCGGCCTGTCGGCGCATCTGCAGGTCGACGGGGGCGTCAAGCCCGACAATGCCCACCGATTCACGGGCGCCGGCGCCGACGTCCTTGTCGCGGGATCCGCGGTGTTCGGGGCGAAGGATCGCCGGGCTGCGATCGCGGCGATCGCGGCGGCCTGATGCTCTGGCGTGTCTGTGGTTTGTCAAGGCTCGGGGGGTCGCTTGGAGCGCGCGGGGTCGCCGCTACGCTCAGGGTGTCCGAAGGTCGGGCGCTCCGAGGAAGAATCGATGACAAAGCGCATTCTGGGTTCCATGGTCCTCTCGCTGGTGCTGACGGGACTGGCGTCTGCGCGCGAGGCGTCGGAGGCGCCGTCTGGAGAGGACGGCGTGTCGGATGCTTGCGTCCTCGCCGGGGTGGATGAGGACGTCTGCGACCAGATCGAGGTGCTGATGGCGTCGTGCGGTGGTGGCGCTGCGGGGGACGATGGCGCCAGCGGGGCCGAGCCCGGTGACGACAACGGAGGGGCTGTCGAACCTGGCGACGACGCCGGCGGTGATGTTGCCGCGCAGAGCCAGGGCCGAGGATCGGGCGAGGCCGAGCCAGTCGAGGTGAGCGGCGTCGACGACACGGCCGACAGCGCCGATACCGGCTCCGAGGACTCGGGGGGGGAGTCCGAGGCTGGCGAAGACAGCGGCGCGGACGACAGCGGCGCGGACGACAGCGGCGACTTCGACGACAGCCTCTACGCCGGTGCGTCGTGCGAGGACGTCTGCTTGGACGCGCCCGCATGGGCCGATGCCTGTCATGCGTCGCTCGGTGAGGCCCAAGCCTGTCTTGATCTCGACGCCGCCATCGCGGCTTCGTGCGGAGAGGTCGTGAGCGCGGGCGCGCCGCGAGGGCTCGCGTGTGACGGGACGGGTGGCAGCGCGGGCGGACTGTTCGGTGTGGCGACGATGCTCCTCGGCCTGCGTCGGGGGCGTCGGATCCGGGCTG
>JBEIFN010000551.1:0-2235 GCA_040382435.1 Alphaproteobacteria bacterium | reverse complement strand
GGTCGCCCGGCGTGCGGAGGGCCCCCAGACACAACGCGACCCCGTCGGTGTCGACTTGCAGACTGCAGACCACACCGTCGAGATCCGACGACAACTCTGCGGCCAGCGCCTCGGGCGGGTCCTGCGGGTCGTTCACGAACAGCTCGAACGGGAACGGGACGGTCGCCTCGGCGACGTCCACCGACGTCGGACGAACGATGGTGACGACCGGCTCTTCGAGGACGTCGAGGACCTCGATCGCGACGCTCACCTCGTGCGTCAACCCGTCGGGATCGATCGCCCGAAGGCTGATGGCGTGCGGACCGATCGGCAGGTCTGCGGTCGTGTAGACGACGTCTCCCTCGGCGGTCGCGAGGTTGCCCTCGAGCAGGACGAGGTTGCCGTTGTCGATCCAGGCGATCTCCAACAGCTCGGACCGACTGTCGTCGTCGACGCGGCCGCGGAACGTGACCGCAGCACCCTCGTCGAAGGTGGCGCCGTCGAGCGGCGACTGGAGCACCACGACCGGAGGCTGATCGAAGTCCGTCACGACGGTCTGCAAGCAACCCGACGCGAGCAGGAAGAGACATGCGGTGGTGGGACGTGGCTTCATGGCGTCGCCTCCAAACGCGGACCGTAGCCCGGCAGCAGACCGCTGAGCAACCGCGCCATCGCGCGCGTCAGCGGCGGAGGAGCGGAATCTTCGCCGTGATCCCCGCGCGGCCCGCGATCCCGACGCCGTCCCCTACGGCGCCAGGCTCCGGGAACACGTCGCCGAGCGGACCGGTGGGCTGCGCATCGCGCTGCACCGTGACCCCAGCGACGGGGATCTCGACGTCGGCGCGACCCCATAACGCGAGGTGCCTGCCGACATCGACCTCGAACCCGGGCGACATTCGAACCAGCACCTGACGGACCGGTTCGAGGTTCGCGAGCCCCTTGGGAGGTTCGGCGGTGAGGATCTTCTCGGGTCGCGTGCCCCACCATGCCACCGCGCCCAGGCCGAGCGTCGGACGCGCGGGGAACGTCGGCAACGGCGCGAGGTCGACGCGTCCCCCGAGGTGCCACGTCCCCAGGACCTGACCGATCGTCGGCTCCAAGGTGAGATCCTCGCCTTCGACCACACGCTGCAGCCGCTGGGTCCAGTTGGACGCGCGCGTGCCGCCCTCGACGTGCAACGACAGCCAAGGAAGCACGCCCGCGCCAAGCTCGACCGTCCACACCGCGTCGGCGTCCGAGCGGACGGTCTCGAGCGTCGTCGCACGGTCGACGACAGAGAGATCCGCGCGATCAAGGAGGTACCAACCCTCCCACGCCTGGCCGAACGGCCCCACGCCGCCGCCGACGCCCGTGCCGACGAGGAGGTGCGCCTGCCGCCCGCGCGCCCGGCGCTGGAAGTCCGCCATCGGGATCCGCGTGTTCTTCTGCCGACGGTACTGGTACGGCGTCAAGTGCAGGCGCTTCCACGGCGGATCGCCTTCGCGCGCCGCCAACTGTCGGATCTGAAACGCAGTGACGCGGGCGACATCGGCGCGGATCTCGCCGCGAACGAGCTCTCCTTCCGCAGCCTCCAGCGACCGGAGCGCCTCCTCGTCTTCCTCGGACCGCGCGAGCGCCGCCTGCCGCGCGCGGGCGGCCGCGTCGAGATCCGCCGCCTGCAAGCGACTGATGTCCAAGGGGCGGAACGTCTCGGCGATCACGAGATCGAGCGCCTCGGCCATCGCGGTGAACGCAGCGGCAGGTGCGTCCGAGAGATCGACCTGAAGACGATGGTGCAGCTCGCCGTCGGCGACGCGCACGTAGACGACCTCCCCGAGGAATCCGCCGTCGTCGGGATCGCGCGTGACCTCGACCGACATCGCCCAGTCCACATCGACGCGCTGGGCGACGACCGCGAGGCACCCCGGCAGGCGGCCGGGCGGACACGCCTGCAGGTAGAGCGTGGACGGGACGTCACGGAACCCAGGGACGGTGTCCATGTCGATCAGGATGTGGTCGTCGCCGAGCGTGCGGAGGAACCCCTGCCGAAGCGCCTCGGCTTCCTCCGGTGCAATGTCCAAGCCGTGGGCGAACGTCCCGACCAGCACCGTGTCGAGCTCGAGCGGCGTCTGCGCCCAAGCTGCCGTCGAGAGGAGCCCGCCCCACGCCAACACGCCTCTCCCCACCACGTGCATGCGTCCTCCGCTTGCGCAGTATCGCACACCGAACCGCGCGTTCAGCCCAACCGTCGCCGGAGCGCCGCTTCGAGCGCGGCGT
>JBEIFN010000550.1:0-2235 GCA_040382435.1 Alphaproteobacteria bacterium | reverse complement strand
TTTGGATGGCGATCGTCGCCGTCCTGCTGACGACGAACGCGCACGCTGCCAAGGTCGAAGACCGGGGCGCGGTCGACCAAAAGATCAACCGCTACCGTGTCAACGACGCGCGCGGCCTCGGCGACTGCAAGGCCAAAGAGAAGGAGTGCCCGCTCCAACAGGCCGTCGATCAGGCGCGCGCGGACGCGCTCACCTACGCGGCCGGCCAGCTCTCGTCCGACCCGGGCCAGAAGGCCAAGGCGGAGGGGTGGGTCAACGACCACCTCAGCGAGGCGCTCCCGCACGCCACGGCAGGGGAGTTGCTGAGCCGCATGGAGACCAGCACGAAGTTTGTCGTCGAGATCGACACGATCGTCGACGTCAACGTCGAGGCCCTCCGGCTGATGCTCGAGAGCAACAAGGTCATCACGTCCGACCGTGCGCTCGCCAAGGCCGTCGGGAACCCGACCATCCTCGTCATCTACTCCGAGCTGGAGAAGCACCCCAACGACCGCGAGCTCACGCAGCTCGGTGAGGTCGTCACCACCGAGCTCGAGAGCTTCTTCGCCAGCCGTCGCTGGGAGTTGGTGGATCAGGACGCCGTCCGCAAGGCGCGGGAGCAGCAGATCGCGATGCAGGAGGTCGCGGGGATGCCTGAAGATCCGCTCGCGACGCTGGCCGCGCTCGCTGGGGCCGACGTCTACGTCGAGTTCTCGTTCGCGAAGGACATGACGCGTGGCTACCAGGCCACCACCGCCGTGACAGCCTACGAGACGGTCACCGGGCAGAAGACGGGAGCCGCGACCGGCCGCTCGTCGACGCTGATCGACGCCGACTGGGCGCTCGCCGCCAAGCAGTCGATCGGGGCCGCCATGCCCGACCTCTTCGAACAGATCCGCGGCTACTGGCAGCTCGCGGCCGAGGAAGGGCGCCGGATCAAGGTCATCGTGCGCAGCCCGCGCGGTCTGTTCGAGGACTACGGGCGTCAGAAGGACGTCCGTGACGCGCTCAAGGACGTCGCCGACACCTGGCGGCAAGGCACCGCGACCGCGAGCACCATCGAGGGCTTGCTGCTCACCACCGAGAAGGACCCCTCCGACGTCGCCGACGACCTCTACGACGCCCTGAAGGACGCCGGCTTCTCGAAGGTCTCCTACAAGGTCCAGTCCCGCGCGCTCCTGCTCCTCGAGGTGGAGTGATGCGGTCGCTGGGGGTCGTCGCCGCCCTCTCTGTGGCGACGAGCGCGTTCGCTGACGACCTCGAACAGGTCCGGGCGCGCGCGGCGTGCGCCGAGCAGGCGTTGGACGCAGCGCTCGGCGAGGGCGATGTCTCTCCGGCCTGCGCGGGCACCATCGCGCAGCCGGTCCCCGTGGCGGTCATTGGCGTTGATGGCCTCGCGACGTCGACCGGCGGCTTTTCGGATGTCGCACGGACGATCGAGAAGGCGCCGAAGAAGCAGCCCCAGCCGAGCTGGGTCACCTCGCCGCCTTACGAGCAGGGCAAGCTGTACGGGGTGGGCAAGGGGACGTCGGCGCTCGAAGCCTTCCAAAAGGCGCTGGTGATGGTCGCCGCCCAGCTCGAAGCCGAGATCGACGCCGAGACCCGCACGGAGCAGACGGCGGAGACCGTCCTCAACAAACGGGGACGCGTCGTCTCGATGACGTCGACCAACCGCGTCGACGCGGTGAGCCAGCTCCTCGTCAAGGGCGTCGTCGAGGACGTGCAGCTCGTCGGCCAATGGGTCGACAAGGACGGAACGGTCTGGGTGCTCGCCGGGCTCGACACCGCGGCGATCGCTGCCCGAGAGGACGCCGTCGTCCGGCAGATCCTCGGCCTGCTCGCCGACGCGACCGAGCGCGTGCGGGTCGGGTTGACGGCCGACGTCCTCGACCAGCGCGTGCTGTTCGGGCTCGCCGATGCGATCCGTCAGGTGCGCGCCGTCGGCAAGACCAAGCTCGGCGAGGACGCGGCGGCGCAATGGAAGTCCGAGCTTCGCGATTTTCAGGACCTCGCCGAGGACGTCGCCAACTGCGTCGAGATCGACGGCGCGATCGTCGCTGGCGGCGTGGCGAAGCCGGTCGGGAGCGACCCCGTCGTCCGCCCCGGAGACCACGCGGACCTCACGGTGACGTGCCGAGGCAAGCCCCTCGCCAACGCCCGCTTTCGCACGAGGGTCCAGGGCGGTATGGCGCAAGTCCCCGGGCGCGTCGTCACCGACGGAGAGGGGCGCGTGTCGCTCCCGTTCGGCGAGGTCTT
>JBEIFN010000549.1:0-2239 GCA_040382435.1 Alphaproteobacteria bacterium | reverse complement strand
CGGACTGGCTGGCGGCTCAAGGCTTGGTCGACGTCGGTGCGACGTCGGACGCGACGACGCGCTAGGGCGTTCGTGGAGGTGCAGCGTGCGCCCGTCTGAGGCCCTGCCCCACGAGGCGGTGTTGCCGGCGTTGGTGTGGCTCGCGGCCTGCGCGGTCGCCGCGGTCGCGGCCGGCTGGACCGTCTGGCGTGCGCGCGGATCGACATGGTCCCCCTCGACGTGGATGGGCGTCTTCGCGGCCACCTGTTTGGGCGGTGCGGTGCGCGTGCTTCTCGTTCCCCGCACGCCGGAGATCCGGTGGCGGCTCGATCTCGCGTTCTCGGAGTTTGGCCTCGAAGACGCCACCAAGTACGGCATCGGTTGGCCGCTCGCGGTCAAGGCGTGGGTCGCGATGACGGGGTGGCGGTGGGAGGCGCCATTCGAACTGAGCCAGGTGCTGGGGACGTTGTTGATCCCAGCGGCGGCGGTGCTCGCCCATCAGATGCCCGGCTCGCCTCGACGCGCAGAGGCGGCGGCGTTCGTGGTGGCGACGACGCCGCTCCTGGCTTGGTATGCGAACACGGACGGGCCGTTTGCCGCCGACGCGCTCCTCGTCGTCGTTGCGGCCTACGGGATCCTCGCTTTTGGTGAGCGCGAGGCCGTCGCCCCTCTCGCGCTCGCGGGGGCCGCGACCGTGCTCGATGTTCAGCTGCGGATCGAATCGGCGCTCCTAGTGCCGCTGCTCGTCGCGCTCGCGGCGCTGACGTGGCCTGCTCCGCGCTGGCGGACGTCGACCCCGTGGATCGTCGGCGGCGTCAGCGCCCTGGCGATGCTGCCGCACCTCGGCCTCGTGGGGGTGCCGACGTTGCTGGAAGCCGCGCGGCGTTCCGCGCACCCGGCGAACGCGGTCGACGCGTGGTCGCGCTTTCGGTTTGCGGCGTTCACGACGGGTATTCAGGGGAGCGCGTGGCTGCTCCTCACCGCGGTGGGGCTGGGGGCGGCACGGGTCCCGCGCGGCCTGCGCGCTTGGGCGTTCGTCGGCTTGGTCGTCAGCGCGGCCCTCGTCCCGGGCGTCGCGATCGCGCCGACCGCGTTCTCGGTGTTGCGGTACCAGCACCGATCGTTGGTGTTTGCGGCCCTGCTCGCCGCTTGGGGCCTCGCGCGCTGTTGGGATCACGGTCGCTTCGGGCGCCTCGCCGCCGTCGTCCTCGCCGCCCTCGCGGTCGCGGACCTCCGCATCGCGGGGCAGTCGTCGGTGCTCGGGCGGGAGCTGGCGTTCGTGCAATCGGCGTTGCCCGAGGTGCCCGATGGCTGCGAGATCTTCACCTGGTCGGCGCAGGGCGATCGGTCGCTGGCGCCGCCGCGTTGGGTGTCGATGCTCGGCGAACGGGATCACGTCTGGCGCGACATCGTCCGAGACGACGTCCCGACCGATGGGCGGTGCGTCGTCTACTATCGTTCGGGCGGCTGTGGGCCGCACTACGTCCCGACGCCCGAGACGCCTCCGCCGCTCGACCCCGTGTGCGCGGCGTTCGAAGACGCCTGGCGGCTGACCCCCCTCTCTGTCGGTGAGCTCGCGCCCGATCCCGTCGGCCCGATGGGGGTCGAGAACCACGCTGTGGGCGTTCCTATCTCGGTTGGGTTCTTTCGCGTGACAGCTCTAGCACCAACGCGCGAATCGACACGCGCGGACCCGCCGTAAAACGGCAAGCCGCAAAGCGGCACTCTATGCCGGACGACTTGCCGGCCGCCTCGGCGTCCTCCTACGCTACGCCATGCGCTGTGTCTTGGCTGCTTCGCTGCTCTGGGCTTGCTCGCCGCTTTCGGATGTGCCGATGGGGGGTGGATCAGACACGGGCGGAATCGACACGCCCGCCGCGGCGCCCGATACCCCTGCCGACGGGGAGCCGGCGACGCCGGACACGCTTTCGATCGACACCGGAACGCCCCGCGATCCGTTGACGCCGAGCCCTTGGAGCGATGTCCGGGGAGATCTCGACCTGCGGCGTCCGTGCGAGGCGCCGAGCAGCACGGGCGGCGGGCCGTGTCTCACGCATGGGGTCTTCGCCGATCTCGACGGGGACCGCACGCCAGAGCTCGTCGTGCTCGGTTTGGGTGGAAGTGACGATGCAGCGCACGTGGGCGTCTTCCGTTGGTCCGCAGGCCACGGACGGCTCGTCGAGGACGCGTCCCTCGCCGCGCGGTTTCGTGAGGAGGATCAGGCCGCCTTGGCGCTGCTCGACCTCGACGAAGACGGGCT
>JBEIFN010000548.1:0-2244 GCA_040382435.1 Alphaproteobacteria bacterium | reverse complement strand
TCTTCGCATCGCCCGGGCGGCGGCTCACCTTCGCGGCGCGCCGATCGAGCGCGGCGGCGACGTCATCGAGGCTCCGACCGGCCCGCGCGAGGGCGGTCAGCGTGAAGTACAAGGTGTCGGCGGCTTCCTCGACCACATGGTCGGGCGACTCGGCGTCCGCGAGCTCACCCGCCTCCTCGACGAGCTTGGCCTTGAGCAGCGCGCGATCTTCGAACAGTCGCGCGGTGTACGACCCGGTCGGGGCGTTGCGCCGACGCGCGTTCAACGTGCCCTCCAACGCACCGAGACCACGATGCGCGCCCCAGCACGTCGCGGTGTCGAGGTGGCAGAATCCTTCACCCTCTTGGCGGACGGTGAACCGCAGGACATCGCGGTCACAGTCGAGATCGATGCGGAGGACTTGCTGCCGGGCGCCGCTCGTTGCTCCCTTCTCCCACAGGCCGCGCCGTCGCGACCAGTAAATGCCGCGGCCGGTCTCGATCGAGGCGGCGAGACTCTCTGCGTTTGACCAACACAGGCCGAGCGCGCGGCCCTGTGGGTCGACGACGACGGTGGCCCACAGGCCGTCGGCGCGATCCGAGGTGAGCGGCGCGGCGAACGCCTCGGAGAGCGGCAAGCGTCCCGTGTACAGCGCCATGCCGACCTGCGCGTCGGCCCCGAGTCGGTCGAGGGCGGCGATCTCGTCCGCGGTCGTCACGCCGCCGGCGAAGGTGATGCGCGCGTCGCCCGCGGCGCGGATGAGCGGCTCGACCCGGTCCATCGCGGTCCCTCCGAGGCGGCCCTCTCGTTCAACAAATGTAATCAGAAAGCCGCTCACAAGCGGAGCGAGGTCGCCGATTCGGTCTTCGATGCGGGTGCCGGTTCGCGTCGTCCAACCGTGGGTCACGATCTCCCCGTCGCGCGCATCGAGCGCGGCGATCAGCCGGTCCTTCGGGAGCGTGCGCAGAAGGTCGGGGGTCGCGGCTGTTCCGAGGATGATGCGTCGCGCGCCCGCATCGAGCCAGCGACGGGCGGTGGCGGCGTCGCGGATCCCGCCTCCGACACGTACATCGTGCCGTGCGCAGAGGGGTTCGATCAGCGCGGCGTTGCTGCCTGTGCCGAGCGCAGCGTCAAGGTCGATGACGGCGATCTCGCCGACCCGACCGAACCGTTCGGCGATGGGCGCCGGGTCGCCTGCTGCGATGGCCAGGGCCTCTCCGCCGATCAACTGGACGGTCTGGCCGCCGCGGAGATCAATAGAAGGTATGAGCAAAGCTTCCTCACAAACGGACGCGCAGGCCGGCGTCGCGCAGCGCGGCCTTGAGGGTTCTCGGGGTGGTCTCGCCATCGTGGAAGATGGAGGCGGCGAGCAGGGCGTCGGCCCCTGCGGCAGCCGCGGCGATCAGGTGGTCGGCGTGGGCTGCGCCTCCCGACGCGATGATCGGCACCCGGACAGCGCCACGTACCGCTTCGAGCAAGGCGAGATCGTAGCCCGCGCGGGTCCCGTCCTGATCCCACGAGGTAAGCAGGATCTCCCCCGCCCCACGTGCGGCGGCCTCGGCGGCCCAAGCGATCGCGTCGACACCCGTGCGCTCCTTGCCGCTTCGCACCACGACCTCCCAGCCCCCTTGCTCCCGTCGGGCAGCGTCGAGCGCGAGGATGGTGCACTGCGCGCCGAACCGCTCGGCGATCGCCGTGAGGAGAGCGGGGTTCTCGAAGGCGGCCGTGTTGACGCCAACCTTGTCCGCACCCGCGTCGAGCAGTCGGCCGGCGTCGTCGGGCGTTCGAACCCCACCGCCGACCGTCAACGGGATCCCGAGCACGCGGCGGACGGCGCGCGTGGTCTCGATGGCGTGCCCGCGACCCTCGGGTGTCGCGCTCACGTCGAGGATGACGATCTCATCGGCCCCGTCTCGCTCGTAGGCCGAAGCGCGCTCCACGGGGTCGCCAGCGTCCCGTAGTCCTTGAAACTGGATCCCCTTGACGACGCGTCCGTCGCGTACGTCGAGGCAGGGGACGATACGCGTCGTCAGCATGCGACCCCCAACCAACGCTGGATGAGCGCGGCACCCCAAGCACCGGACAACTCAGGGTGAAACTGGCAGGCGAGGACATCGCCGCGTTCCAACGCCGCGACGAACGGCCCCTCGTGGTCGGACAGCGCGCCCTCCCAGCCGTCGGGGATTCGGTCGAACTTGAAGGTGTTGGCGTAGTACGCGTAGCCCTCGTGCAGCAGCCGGGTGCCGGGGGTCGGCGCGACGCGGT
>JBEIFN010000547.1:0-2247 GCA_040382435.1 Alphaproteobacteria bacterium | reverse complement strand
GGAGACCACGGCACAGCCGGTCCCGGGGGCGTCGTTCGTCGGATCTGGCGGTTCGGACACCGACGCGCAGGCGTCGAGCACATCGTCGCACGCGTCCCGTGGGTCGCTGTTCACCGCCACCTCGAATCCGTCTCGGCGCCCTCCGCCGTCGGTATCGCCACGCGTCGGATCGGTCCCCCAGACGGTGACCTCCACACCGTCTTCGAGACCGTCGTCGTCGGTGTCTGGCAAGCGCGGGTCGGAACCGAGGTGGCGGACCTCCTCCGCGTCGGAGAGGCCGTCCCCATCGGTGTCCGGGACGACCGGCGACGTTTGGAAGTCCAACACCTCGTCACCATCATCCAGGCCGTCGCCGTCGGTGTCGGGCGACCGGAGGTCCGTCCCGACGACCCGCCACTCGACCCCGTCCTCGAGGTCATCGCGGTCCATGTCGGGGTCGAGGGGATCCGACGCCGCCTCGTCGACCTCGTCACCATCGAGCAGCTCGTCCTCATCGGTGTCCATCCGGAGCGGGTCGGTGCCTGCGAGCAGCTCTCGGCCGTCGTCGAGCGCGTCAAAATCGGAATCGGGCAGGGTCGGATCGGTGCCGAGCGCGGCCTCGGTCACCCGATCGAGTCCGTCGCCGTCCTCATCGTCTGCGCCCGGCGTCGTCGTCGGCATGCACGCTCCCCCGCTTCAAGGTACGCCGTCGCCATGCCCGCGGCGCGCGCCAGCGGCAGATGGTGACCAAGCTGCGGAGGACGACATGTCGGAACGCTACGCTCCCCCGAGCACGCTCGCTCAAGCCGGAGGTTCGATGCCGGACCTCGGCGCTTGGGCGCTCGAACGCCACCGCGCCGAGCACGACCCGGACGGCTTTCATCTCGCGCTCGCCGACGCGCTGATATGGCGCACGCCGCCGCGGCAGGGGTTCGAGAGCGACTTTCGTACCGTCAGCGACGGACCGCTGCGCTGCTATGCGGATGGCGTCCTCAACGTCACCGAGTCCCTGCTCGACCGCCACGCCGCGCGCGACCCCGACGCTCCCGCGCTCCTTTGGGAGGCGGACCGTCCCGGCGAAGGCGGCGTCGTCAGCTATGGCGACCTGCTCGAACGGACGTGCCGTCTGGCGTCGTCGCTGACGGCCCTTGGCGTCGGTCCCGGCGATCGCGTGATCCTCTACATGGGGATGACCCCAGACGCCGTCGTCGCGATGCTCGCCGTCGCGCGCATCGGGGCGGCGCACTCGATCGTGTTCGGCGGGTTCTCGGCAGACGCGCTCCGCGACCGGATCGACGACTGCGGCGCGAAGGTCGTCATCACGATGGACGAAGGCCTCCGCGGCGGTCGCGTCGTCCCGCTCAAGGCCACGGTCGACGAGGCGCTGCGCGGCACGACCACCGTCTCGCACGTCCTCGTTTACCGACGCACCGGGGCCGACGTCGCATGGCACGACGAGCGCGATCTCGACGCCGCAACCTGCGAAGCCGACGGTGCCCCCTACGTCCCCGCTACGCCGATGAACGCCGAGGACCTGCTGTTCATCCTCTACACCTCGGGCTCCACCGGCAGGCCCAAGGGCCTCGTCCACACATGCGGCGGCTACCTCGCGTGGGCGACGTACACGGCGCGCGAGCTGTTCCTCCTCGGCCCCGGCGTTCGACACGGTTGCTTCGCCGACATCGGGTGGATCACCGGACACACCTACATCGTCTACGGTCCGCTGAGCCTGGGTGCCGCGACACTGCTGTTCGAGTCCACCCCGACCTACCCCGACGCGGGGCGGTGCTGGGATGTCGTCGCGAGGTGGGGGCTTCACACCGCCTACCTTGCGCCCACGGCGATCCGCACGCTCGCCGCCGCAGGCGACGAGCACGTGCGCGCCCACGACCGAAGCTCCTTGCGCATCCTGGGGAGCGTCGGCGAGCCCATCAACCCCGAAGCGTGGCGTTGGTACCATGCCGTCGTCGGCGACGGGCGATGCGCCGTGCTCGACACCTGGTGGCAGACCGAGACCGGCGGCGTGATGGTCGCGCCGATCGCCGCCGCCACGCCGACCAAGCCCGGCTCGGCGACGCGTCCGCTGCCCGGGGTGTTCCCGTGGGTCGTCGACGAACAGGGCCAGCCGATCTTCGGCCCCGGGGAGGGCCGACTCTGCATGAGCCGCCCGTGGCCGGGCATCGCCCGGACCGTGTGGCGAGACCACGCACGGTACGTCCAGACCTACTTCAGCACGTACCCACCGCACTACTTCACCGGCGACGGGGT
>JBEIFN010000546.1:0-2250 GCA_040382435.1 Alphaproteobacteria bacterium | reverse complement strand
GATCCGCGGTTTCTCGACGTCTTGCGCTACCTCAAGTCGGTGGCGCCGTGGCAGTCGGGATGGGCGCGGTGTCATGCGCGCGCGGCGGCGATCGAGGCCGCCCGCCGTGCCGTGCTCCCGCACGATCGCGGAGGACGTAGGTTTGAGGCGGCACCCGGTGGGGGCTGAAGCTCAGGGGCCCCAAGCGACGGGGTTGGTGGTGGCGCCCCACCACGACCGCGTCTCGTCGAACCGCAGGAGGGTGCCGCGCCCGGTGCCGATGCTGATCGCCACCGTGTCTCCGCGCGACGAGAATCCGTACAGGCGTCCCTCGGTCGTGTCGTACGCGACGCCGTAGAGGCTCTCGTAGCCGATCTCGCCGCGCTGGGTGCCTTGCCCCGTGCGTGGGTCGACGACGACGAGGACGTCGCCGTCGGTGCCGCGGACGGTCCAGTAGACGAAGCCGTCGGGCAAACCGACGACGTCGCCCGACGTCTCCCAGGCGGCGCCCTCGATCATCGGCGTGGCGATGCAGCTCGGAAGGTCGACGTAGTACAGGCCATTGCCGCTGCCGACGATCAGGTCGCCGTCGGCGGTGAACGTCATCGCCAGCAGCTCCTTGTCGGTGCTGCACACCGTGGTCGCCTCGGCGGTGAAGGGGTCGACCCGGTAGATGGTGTACGGTCCGCCCACGCCGGGACCGCGGTCACCGGCGTACAGGCGGCCGCGCGCGTCGATCGCGATGTCGACCACGCCGTCGATGACGGTGCCGCCCTCGCTGAAGGTGCCGATCAACGTCGCCGCGCCCGACGCGGGATCGACCTCCCACAGGGCGTCGCGCGTGTTGGCGTACACGGGCTTGTCGGCCTGCGGGACGGGCTCGTCCCAGACGTCCTCGGGGGTGTCGGTGACGGGCGTGTCGGTCTCTGCGACGGGCGTGTCGGTCTCTGCGACGGGTGTCTCGGGCTCGGCGGGCTTGTCGGGCACCGTCTCGAGGTAGATCGACTGGGTGCACGCGGAGAGCAGGAGGGCCGGCAGGAGGGTGCGCATCGTCGCCTCGCAGGGCGGCGGCGTTATCCCGTCTGCGCGCAAACGCACGGGAACGTTGCAGGGTTGTTTGCAGGGCTGCGCCGATCGGACGCGGTGCGACAGCGCGGCCCGTCGAGCGAGCCAAAAACAAGAAGACCGGCCGCGGGGATCCCCGGGGCCGGCCGATGGGTGTTGCGTCCGCGCCGTGAGGCCGGGGATGCACCACCGAACGCGATCACTTGGCCTTGCGACCCTTGCCGATGACGCCCTTGACGCCGTCGAGGCTCGCCTTCATGCCCTTCTGACCGTCCTTCCAGTTGGCCGGGCAGACCTCGCCGTGCTCGGCCGAGAACTGGGCGGCCTTGACGAGGCGGAGGGTCTCCTCGATGTTGCGGCCGATGCCGAGGTTGTTGATGGTGGCGGACTGGACGACGCCGTTGGGGTCGACGATGAACGTGGCGCGGAGCGCCTTGTCACCGGCGGCGTCGGCGACGTCGAACGCGGCCATCGTGGCCTTGTTGAGGTCGGCGAGGAGCGGGAACGACAGATCGCCGACGCCGGCGTCCTTGCGCGCGGTGCGGGTGTACGCGAGGTGCGTGTGGACCGAGTCGACCGAGCAGCCGATCACCTCGACGCCCGCCTCCTGGAACTTCGCGTAGGCGTTGTCGTAGCCGACGATCTCGGTCGGGCAGACGAACGTGAAGTCGAGCGGGTAGAAGAACAGGACGTACCACTTGCCCTTGAGCGCCTCGCTCGAGAGCTGGACGATGTCGCCGTGCAGGGCGGCGGGACCGGACCAGGCCGGAGCCTGCTTGCCAACGATGCTCATGAAAACCTCACCGGGTGGTTGGGGAAGGGGCGGAGGGTAAGCGCGCGTCGCCGTGACGTCTAGCCCGGGGTGTCAACATCGGTCGCGAGCACGGCGATTCGGTCTGGGAACGCCCCGGACCGGCCCATCCAAGCGAGGTGGTCGAACCCATCGTGGTGGCGGCACAGCGGCGGACGTTGCAGATGCCCGAGACGGGTGATTCGGGGCGCGACGAGGCCGAACGTCGGGCCATCGGTGGCGACCGCGCCGAGCCCGGCCACGGGTGGGCGTCCGTGGGCGGCGGACCACGGGATCACCACGGCTTGGCGGGGCAGCGCGGCCTGCGGGGCGTGGGACGCGGGGAGCGTGAGGACGGACCAGGTCCCACCGTCGATCGCGCGCCCGAGGACGCGCGCGCGCGCGACGGCCGTTCG
>JBEIFN010000545.1:0-2264 GCA_040382435.1 Alphaproteobacteria bacterium | reverse complement strand
GGCGTCGACGCCCATCGAGAAGTGCGACAGCTTCGTGTAGTACTCGAGCGTGGGGCCCGCGACGATCGTCGGCAGGACGCCACGGTGGGCGGTGCTGTTCTGCAGGCCCCACGCCTCGTCGATGACGAAGGTGTCGCGGGACTCGCGGTCCATCAGCCACGGGGCCGCCATCACGCCGGCGCCGACGCGGCCGCCGATCCCGAGGCGACGCACGGGGTAGCCGCTCACTTCGCCGACGAGCAAGCCGCCGATCGTGTAGGTGTTGCCTTGGATCAGCTGCTGCGGGCCGAAGCCGAGCGAGCCTTGCGTCTCGTAGTTCACGTTGGCGACGTGCACGGCCTGCGTGACGGTGAACTGCACCGACGCCGACATGCCGGGCTTGTCGAGTACGTCGCCGCCGACGCTGAGATCGACGGTGGTACCCGGCCGGAGGATCGGGCCGCGCGCGCCGATGTAGATGGTCGTGCCGATGTTCGTCTGCGCGAAGGGACCGCGGACGATCTCGCGGGCAACGCCCTCTTCGGCCTTGTCCTTGGCGAGCGCGACGCCGGGGAGGGCGGCGGCCAGCAGGGCAGGGAGGACGGTGCGGAAGGCCCGGGGGGCGAAGGAGGACAGGTGCATCTCAGCCTCGGCGCACGATGTGTCACGTGCAGCGGTGCGTTCGTAGCACACGCGGGGCCTTGGGGGAAGTCGAAAGGATGTGGAGACGTTCTGCACCCGTTCCGCGGTCGCGCATGGCGCGGCTTGCTGGAGCGTGGCACGGAGCGGGCACGCGCAGGCGCGTGGAGGGAAGATGCTGTCGTTGGCTCTGTGGGGGATGGCGGGGGGCCTGTCTCCGGCGTTCGCGTGCGGCGGCTTGTTCTGCGACGCGCAGCAGCCGGTCGACCAGACGGGCGAGCGGATCCTGTTCGTCGCCGATGAGGCCGCGGACGCCGTCGAGATGCACGTCCAGATCAGCTACCAAGGTCCGTCCGAGGACTTCTCGTGGATCCTGCCGGTCGCTGCGGTGCCCGAGTTGTTTGTGAGCTCGGACGACGTGTTGTCGCGGCTCGCGCTCGTCACCACCCCGACGTTCGTCCCGGTGCAGGAGACGGTCGGGACGTGCACGTCGTCGTTCGTCAACCAAAGCAAGGACGACAGCGTTGATTTTGAGCCGCCCTCGGACGCAGACGGCGGCGTGACGATCGTCGGGGCCGCTTCGGTTGGCCCGTACGACAGCGTCACCCTCCAAGCGACCGACGCCGCGACGCTGGTCACCTGGCTCACCGACAACGGCTACGACCTGCCCGATGGGTCTGAGGCCCGGATCGCCCCTTATGTCGCGGACGGCGCGTCCTTTGTGGCGCTCAAGCTGCAGAAGGACCGTGACGCTGGCGACATCGTGCCGCTGGGGCTTCGCTACGCGGGCACCGACCCGGTCATCCCGTTGCAGCTCACGGGGGTCGCCGCGGCGCCCGATTTTCGGCTTCAGCCTTACGTGCTCGGTGCACGCCGCGCGGTGCCCGAGAACTACCTGCACGTGGTGATCAACGAGCTCGCGGTCGACTGGCTCTCCGTGGGCGCGAACTACCAAGACGTCGTGGCGCGCGCTGCGGACGAGGCCGGTGGGCTGGCGTTTGCGACCGATTTTGCGGGCAGCCACGCCTCGGCGGGGCTGTTGATGTGGCGGGACGGGCTGGTTCCCCTCGACGCGATCGCCGCGATGACCTCGTGGGCGGAGCTGGAGACCGTGCTCGTGACGCCCTTCTTGACCCCTGGGTCGGCGGTGGGGCTGGATGTACCCGGCTTGCCGATCACGACGGCGACGAGCGCGATCCTCGCGGCCTTCGTCACGCCGCCGGCGAACGTGGAGCTCACCGACTACCTGTCGTGCATGTCGTGCTACGGCGCGCCGGTCGGAACCCTCGACGGAGCGGCGCTTGCAGCGAGGCTCGAAGCCGAATGGGCGGCGCCGTTGCGACGCGTTCAGGCCCACCTCGACGCTTACCCGTACCTGACGCGGCTAACCTCCTCGATCTCCGCAGCGGAGATGACGTTGGACCCTCGCTTCGTCCTCAACGATTCCCTCGGCGACGTCGCGGGTGCCCGCCAGGCCGTCGTACAGACGCTCTGTGAGGGGTTGCATAGCTTCAACGACGCACCGCGTCGGCTCGTGCTGGCGGATGGGACCCGGCTCGAACTCCCAAGCCGTGATGCGGTGGCTGCCGGTGGCTTCGATTGGGCGACGTGGGTCGAGGGGGCCGGAACGTACGCGGCGTTGAGGG
>JBEIFN010000544.1:0-2268 GCA_040382435.1 Alphaproteobacteria bacterium | reverse complement strand
TGTACGGTGCGAAGGTCAAAGCCGAGCGACCCGTCGACGACCCGACCGATCACGGCGGGCTGGGCGCGACGAAGCACTGCGGCGAGCGACTCCGCCTTGACGCCCCGGACGACGACCGCGTAGCCCGGCAACGCGACGTCGGGCGCCGTCCCACCGCCGGGGGTTCCCTCGCACGGCACCACCTCGGCCCTCCATCCCGCCGAACCCAACGCGGCGGCCATCGTGACGGCCCGGGCGTGAAGGTCACCCTCCCCGAGCGACGCCTGCGCCTGCGCCGGTGTCGCGCATCCCAGCCATGTCTGGCGAAGGGTGGCTTCGATCGCCGCGAGGATCGCCTTGTCGACGCGGAGCGCACGCATCAACGGGTGGGAAGCCATCCGCTCGATCGTTGCACGGCGGCCGAACACCAACCCTGCCTGCGGCCCGCCCAAGCCCTTGTCGCCCGACGCGATCACGACGTCGCAACCGGCCTCGATGGCGTCCTCGACACCCGGCGACGCCGCGTCTCCCCGCCAAGCGCCCGAACCTTGGTCGTAGACGACCGGCAGGCCCTCCCCATGCGCCCAGGACACGAGGTCGGGGAGCGCGGGCGACGCCACGAAGCCCACCTGGCGGAAGTTGCTCGGGTGCACGACGAGCACCGCCGCGACGTCCGCGGTGAGGGCGCGCGCGTAGTCGGCGAGGTGCGTCCGGTTGGTCGTCCCCACCTCGGTCAACTGCGCCCCACATGCCGCGATCACATCGGGAACCCGAAAGCCGCCGCCGATCTCGACGAGCTCACCTCGGCTGATGAGCACGCGGCGTCCACCCGCGAGCGCGGTCAAGGCGAGCAGTACGCCCGCAGCCGCGTTGTTGACCAGCAGCGCGTCTTCGGCGCCCGACAGGCGGGTCATCCAGGCCAGCGCGCCCGCCCCACGCCCGCCCCGCCGGCCGGTCTCGAGGTCGAACTCGAGGTTGCAGCTCGACCGTGTCACGTGAAGGACGGCCTCACGCGCCGCGTCGGACCAAGGCGCACGGCCGAGGTTGGTGTGCAGGACCACGCCCGTCGCGTTGAGCACCTCGCGCAGATGTGGTGCGAGCAACGCCTGAGCGTGTGCCCGCACGGCCTGCACCAACGTGTCGCCGTCGGGCGTCGCGCCGGCGACGATCGCGGCGCGCCAACGTTCGAGCACCGCGCGCACCGCTTCGCGTCGTGCCACCGCGGGCACGTCGGCGAGGCCTTCCGCGGCCATCAGCGCGTCCACCTTGGGGAGACACCGCGGCGACGTCCACAGCGACACGCGACCTCCACGACCGACCCCGCCGCGATAACGCGACGCATGACCGCCGCCTTGTACGCCCTCTGCGCCGCTGTCGCGCTCGGCCTCGCCGCGCGTGCGATCGCCCGAACCACCGTCGGCGCGCGAACCCTCGCTCGCCTCGGCGTGGCCCTCGCGGTCGGATGGCTCGCGCTAGCGCTGTCGTTCCTCCCCGGCGCCGACGACCTGAGGCTCGTGTGGATGACGGGGGTATTGCTGGCTTCCGATGGCGTTGAGCCAGCCCTCCGCCGCCTCGATGTGGTCCGCGCGACCCCACCACCCCGCCGGCGACGTAGCTGGATCCTTGGACTCGCCGGCGCCGCCGCGGTCGCCCATCTCGCCGGCTGGCGCGGGCAGACGACGGCGTCTCCTCCCGAGATGATCGCCGGCGCCCTCGCCCTGCTGATGCTCGCGCGTGCCCTTTGGGCCGTGCACGAAGAGTCCAAGGCGCGTCCGCTGCTGGTCGAACGACGCCGGCTCGCCCTGCTGCGCGGCCTACTCGGCGCTGGCATGCTCACCGGCACCCTCGAAGCCGCGCTCCGCTACGAAGGCGCGCGGCGACTGCCCGGCGCGATCGCGTTCCACGAGCGCGGTCTGGCGCTGCAGGGCGCGCTGCCGCCGCTCAGCCCGTTCATCGCCACCGCCTTTCTGTTCACCCTGTGGCACGGCCTCGAGGCCCGCCGCTTGGTTGTTCTGCAGGAGCTGCTCGCGGCGACGCTCGCCACCGCGATCGCGGCCACCGCGCTGGTCGGCGTCGAAGGGCTGGTGTTCGCGGCCGTGGATCTCCCACGGTTTCCGCTACACGGCCTTCTGTTGCTGCTGCTCGCAAGCGGCGTCGTGCTCGGCCTCCACGCGGCCTACCGTTCACGTCTCCTCGCATGGACCAACGCCTGGTTCCGCGCCCCGGGCGACGGACTCGTCGAGGCGATCACCCACGCACGACGCGCTGTCGCCGAGGCCGACGACGAGG
>JBEIFN010000543.1:0-2274 GCA_040382435.1 Alphaproteobacteria bacterium | reverse complement strand
GGACGCTGACCTCGCGGCGCTCCTGCGCGTGCCGATGTCGGTCCTGCCCGAGGTCGTCGATTCATCGGGCGTGATCGGCCACACCCGCGGCGTCGGGTTCCTGCCCGACGGGATCCCCGTCGCCGGGCTGATCGGCGACCAGCAGGGCGCGCTCTTCGGCCAAACCTGCTTCGAAGCCGGTCAAGCCAAGTGTACCTACGGCACCGGCGCGTTCATCCTTTTGAACACCGGAGAAGCCCCCAAGGCCTCCCAAAGCGGGATGCTGACGACCGTCGGGTGGCGGATCGCAGGTCGCACCACGTACGCGCTCGAAGGCGCGGTGTTTGTCGCCGGGGCGGCGGTGCAGTGGCTACGCGACGGGTTGGGGTTGATCGGGCGTTCGGCCGACGTCGAGGCCCTCGCTGCTCGCGTCCCCGACACCGGCGGCGTGATCATGGTGCCCGCGCTCACCGGCCTCGGCGCGCCGCATTGGAACCCCGACGCGCGTGGGCTGATCACCGGCCTGACCCGGGGCACCACGGCCGCCCACCTCGCGCGTGCAACGCTCGAAGGCATCGCGCTGTCGATCGACGACGTCCTCACCGCGATGGCGTCCGATCTCGGCGCGCCGCTCGCCCAACTCCGCGTCGACGGCGGCGCCTCGGCGAACAACCTGCTGATGCAGCGCCAAGCCGACCTGCTCGGTATCCCCTGCGTCCGTCCCACCGTGATCGAGACCACGGGCCTCGGGTCCGCGCTGCTCGCCGGGTTGGCGACCGGCGTGTGGTCGAGTTTGGACGACGTCGCCGCCACGTGGCGCGCCGACCGCACCTTCGAACCCGCTGGGAGCGCCGACGAGATCGCCGCGACCCGCGCCGCCTGGGCCGACGCCGTCGGCAAGGCCTGAACGGAGCTTCCATGTCCATCCCTTGGTTCGATGCTTTTGGTGTCGATGAGCCCTTGGTTCAAGCCGCGCTCGCGATGGCGACGGCCCACGGCGCCGACGACGCCGAGCTGTTCTTCCAACACAGCAGCAGCACCTCACTCGCGATGTCGGACCGGCTGCTGCACGAGGCCCACACGTCGATCGACGTCGGCGTCGGCGTTCGGGTCGTGGTCGGCGATCAGGTCGGCTATGCCTGGACCGAGGACCTCTCGCGCGACGCCGTGCTGCGCGCCGCGGCCACGGCGTCGGAGATCGCCCGCACCGCGGGTCGGCCCGTCCCCCCGGTCGCCGTCGCCAGCCGCCACCCGATCCCGCAACACTACCCGCTCCAGCGTTCGTGGGGCGACGTCGAGCTCGCCGAGCGGCTGCCGCTGGTCCGCCGCTGGGAGGCGGCCGCCTTCGACGCCAACCCGCTGGTGCGCAAGGTCGAGGTCTCGCTCTCCGACGGCGAGAGCCGCGTGTTCATCGCGCGCGCCGACGGCCGACGCGCCTTCGACCACCGCCCGATGACGACGGGGTTCGTGAGCTGCAGCGTCGAGCGGGACGGCCAGCGCGAGAGCGGTTCGTACAACCTCGCACAACGCGCCGGCCTCGACTTCTGGACCAACGAACGGGCCGATCGTTTGGCGACGAAGGCCGTCCACCACGCCGTTCGCGCGCTCGACGCGGGCTCGCCCCCGGCTGGCGAGATGCCCGTCGTCCTCGCTGCCGGATCGAGCGGAATCCTGCTCCACGAGGCGATCGGACACGGGTTGGAGGCCGACTTCAACCGCAAGGGCACCAGCCTGTTCCACGACCGCATGGGCCAGCGCATCGCACCGCCCGGCGTCTCGATCATCGACGACGCCACGCTTCCGGGCGCTCGCGGCGCGCTCAACGTCGATGACGAGGGCAACGACACCGAACGGACCACGCTGGTCGAGGACGGCATCCTGCGGTCCTACCTGCATGACGGCATCTCGGCGCGCCACTACGGCGTCCGCCCCACCGGTTCGGGACGTCGCCAGTCCTTCCGCCACCCCGTGCTGCCACGGATGCGCGCCACCTACATGGAACCAGGGTCGATCCCGGCGAGCGCGATCGTCGAGGAGACGCGGTACGGCATCTTCTGTGAGACCTTCGCCAACGGCCAAGTGCAGATCGGCGGGGGCGATTTCAGCTTCTACGTTCGGTATGGCTGGCTCATCGAGGACGGGCGGCTCACGCGTCCCATCAAGGACGTCAACCTGATCGGCAATGGCCCCAAGGCGCTCGCCGACATCGACCGGGTCGGCGACGACCTCATGGTGGACGAGGGGGGCTGGACGTGCGGCAAGGACGGCCAGAGCGTCCCCGTCAGCCAAGGCATG
>JBEIFN010000542.1:0-2276 GCA_040382435.1 Alphaproteobacteria bacterium | reverse complement strand
CTGGCCGCGGCGCGCTTTGAGGCCGCGGGCTTTGGCGAGAGCAAGCCGCTGGTGAAGGAAGCGACCGACGCGGACCGGGCGAAGAACCGTCGCGTCGACTTCTTCGTCGTCGAGCAGGCCGAGGTCAAGCCGCAGCCCTGATGGCGGCGCTTTCAGGATGCAGCCAAGCGTTGCATCCTGCTCGCTGCCAGGGTGTTCGGTATGGCGTCGCCAGCCTTTGACCCAAAGGGTTCGATGAGTTCGTCGCACGTGGTACCCGATGTGTGGGTCGCGCTGCCGGCAGAGGCTGCGGCGTTTTGTCGCGTCGTGTCGGTCCGCACCGTTACCAAGGCGGTCGGAGGTGCCCTTGGCACGGTCGTCGTCTTCGGTTCGTCGTTGGTTCTCGGCTTGCTTGCGCCGGCGTAGCCCTGCGCTGCCGCGGTTGCGCTGGTCGCGCGTCGCGACGGCTGCGAGCTTTGGCTTCGCACTTGCTGCGGCGTCGAACGCCCGCGCCTCGGACTTCGCTGCGGTGGCCTGGGAGCCGCTGACCCAAGCGGGTGTGGGGCTTGGCGACCCGATCACCGACGGCCAGAACGGGGGCCGCGAGGTCGTCGGCGACCCTAGCGCGCCTGCCGCATATTGGGGGCAGGACGACCAGTTCGTGTACTTCCGCATGCGGCTGAACGCCGACCCCCTGCAGAGCGGGCAGCTCAAGCAGTTCGGTTGGGGCATCGTGTTCGACACCGATGGTGACCTCGGGACCTACGAGTACTCGTTGATCCTCAACGGCATCACCGAAGAGCTGGAGTGGGGGCAGAACGACCCGAATGGTCAGACGGGGTTCCCGTCGGACGTCGCGGAAACGACGTTGTCGACCTACCCTGTGACGTACGGCAATGCCGGTACCGTCGTGGTCTCGGTGGCTGACACGACGTTCGGTTCGGATGCCGACTACTTCCTCGACTACGCGATCCCACGCGCGGACTTGGTCGCAGCGGGTCTCGACGCCGTCCCCTGGCGCGTGGTGATTGGGACCTCCTCGAGCTCGCAGTCGATCTCGGTGGACATCGCCGGCGCCGACGGCATCGTCTCGCTCGCGAACGCGTTCAGCGACCCCATTTACCCCGCCGCCGATGATTCGGACGGGGATGGCCTCACCGACGCCGAGGAGACGGCCCTCGGCACCGACCCGCTCGACGCCGACACCGACGACGACGGTCTCACCGATGGGGATGAGCACCGGGTGGAGGGCACTGATCCCTTGCTCTGGGACACCGACGGCGACGGCCTGTCCGACGGACAGGAGCTTGGTTTGACGCTCGACGACGTCTCCGAGGGCACGGATCTCGGCCTGTTCCTCGCCGACGCCGACCCGAATACCACGACCGACCCGAACGATGCGGACACCGACGGTGATGGCCTGTCGGACGGGGAGGAGGACGCCGACCTCGACGGGGCGGTGGACGCTGGCGAGACCGACCCGAACGATGTCGACACCGATGGTGACGGCGTCACGGATGGCATTGAGGTGTTGATTGGCGGTACCGACCCGCTCGATGCAGACACGGACGACGACGGGCTGACGGACGGCGAAGAGGACAGCGACGCCGACGGCGTCGTCGACGCCGGCGAAACCGACGCAGCCAGCAGCGATACGGACGGCGACGGCCTTCAGGACGGCACGGAGTCGGGCTTGACCACGGCCGGTCCCGACACCGACCCGGCCATCTTCATCCCCGACGCCGATCCCTCCACGACCACCGATCCGCTCGACGCCGACACCGACGGTGACGCGATCACCGACGGCGAGGAGGACCTCAACCTCGACGGCGCCTTCGCCGGCGACCAGCTCGGCCTTCCATCGGACGAGACCGATCCCAACGATCCCGACAGCGACGACGACGGCGCGGACGACGCGGCGGAAGGTGGTCCTGGCCTGAACGACGCGGACGATGATGGGACGATCGACGCCCTCGACGTGTGCACCGGTACCGACGCGACGGGCGACACCGACGCGGACGGCATCTGCGATGACAGCGACCTCTGCCTTGGCGACAACGCGTTGGGCGACGGTGACGCCGATGGCATCTGCGGTCTTGCTGACAGCGACGGCGACGGGCTCCCCGACATCGAGGAAGCACTGCTTGGCACGGATCCTCTGAACCCCGACACGGACGGCGATGGCCTGACGGACGGGTTCGAGGTGACCGAGACGGGTTCTGACCCGTTGAACCCCGACACCGACGGCGGTGGGATCCCCGATGGCGTGGAGTTCGAGGCGGGCAACGATCCGCTCG
>JBEIFN010000541.1:0-2283 GCA_040382435.1 Alphaproteobacteria bacterium | reverse complement strand
GTGCATGTTCACCGGTGCGCGCCCGCTCACGGCCAACCGCGTCTCCCACTCGAACATCAAGACGAAGAAGCGTCAGCTCCCCAACATTCAGAACCGTCGGATGTTCTGGATCGAGGGCAACCGCTGGGTCACGCTCAAGCTCTCGACGCGCGCGATGCGCTCGATCGACAAGCTCGGTCTCGAGGCCTACGCCAAGGCCTGTGGCGTCGACCTCAGCCGCTGCTGAGCCTCGCCGTCCTCCGCCCGCCTCACGGTGGGTGTTGCCGGGTTTGCCCCTAGGTCCCCCAGCCTCGCTGGAGGGGCCTAGTTTATTTTTCGCCCCAGCCGAGCCGTCGCGTGGCGGGTCGCGCGGGCGACGTCGCTGCGAAGGCGTCAGATGCGGTAGTCGATGATGACGCTGCCGCGGCGCTCTCCGTCCTCGCGGGGTGTGTTCGCCGGCCGGGCGTCGTCGCGCGGGTCGTACGGCTCGGGTGCGGGGATGCGCAGCGCGGGGCGCTGTGACTCTCTCGCTCGCTCCTGCTCGCGTCGGATCCGTTCGATGATGTAGGCGTCGAGCATCGATCACCCCCGTCGATGATTGCACCATAGACCCGCCAAGGCACCGCAACAAGTCCCGCCGCTGCACCTGCGTGCTGCGCCTGATGCGATACGGGGCGACGGGAGGTCGCCATGGCCACGGTCGAGGTGGAGCGCAACGAGGGGGTCGCCACGCTTTGGCTCGAACGCCCAGAGCGCAAGAACGCGTTGAGCCCGGCGTTGATCGAGGCGATGCATGCGGCTTTGGCCGCCGTCGACGCCGACGCCGACGTGCGCTGCGTCGTGTTGGCGGGGCGTGGCGGGACGTTCTGCGCCGGCGGCGACTTGGGGGGCGGCATGTTGCCCGAGGGCGGAATGGTCGAGGCCGAGCAAGCCCGGGGCCGGTATGGTGCCCTGCTGCTCGCGATTCGACGCCTCTCTGTCCCGGTGATCGCGGCGGTCGAAGGGGCGGCGATGGGTGGGGGACTCGGTCTTGTCGCGGCGGCCGACCTCTCGGTGGCGGGTGCGGGCGCCAAGCTCGGTACGCCCGAGCTCAAGGTCGGGCTGTTCCCGTACGTGATCTCAGCGGTGCTTCGGCGCGACGTCCCGCGAAAGGCCTTGATGGCGCTGATCTACGACGCGGAACCGGTGCGCGCGGAAGACGCGGTCGGCTTGGGGCTGGTCAACCGCGTCGTCCCGGCGGGGGAAGCGGTCGCGGCGGCCCAGGCGTGGGCCGCGTCGATCGCGCGTCATAGCCGAGCGGCGCTGGCCCTTGGCAAGCGGTCCTTGGCGGAGACCGAGGATCTCGGACTCGACGCGGCGGTCGCGACGTTGAACGGTCGACTCACGCTGGGTCTGCTCACCGAGGACGCCGCCGAAGGCGTCGCCGCGTTCTTCGGCAAGCGCCCACCGGCGTGGAACCACCGCTGATCGCCGCGATCCGTGGTGGAGGGTTGGACGAGGGGCGCCGGGGGCGCTAGGTCGGTCCGGCTCTCAGAGGTGTCGGGTGGCGGGCTGGCGTCCAGATCGCGTGGCAGAGATGGTCCATCAAGAGCTTGCGATGCGCCTGCGCACCGAGGTCAAAGACCCGTTGCTCTCGCCGATCAGCATCACACGCGTCGAGGTCAGCAAGGATCTGGGGCGTGCGCTCGTGTTCTTCCTCCCGCTGGGTGGCGGTGCCGCGAGCAAGGAGCTGCGTGACGCGCTCGCGCGTGCCGGGCGCCCGATCCGCATCCGCCGGCTCGCGGGCCTCGACGCCGTCGAGGAGGCCGTCGGCCGCGCCACCGAGATGGGCCGTCCCGTGCTCTTCGTCCCGGGCATCCAGGACATGGACAACATCATGACGGTCGCCGGCGTCACCATCCTCGGGCACGTCGCCAAGGTGGCCGCCGAGTACGACGCCGAGATCGAGGTTCCCACCTCGCGCTCGATCGTGATGACCGCCGCGCGCGACACGGTGCAGGCCGCGTACCTCGCCGCGGGCCGCCCGGACAGCTACAACGCCGACCGCATCTATTACGTGACCGACGACCAGTTCGCGTACGTGGCGGCCACCAGCGGCATGATGGCGCGCAAGAAGCCCGCCGCGTGCTTCTACTTCGGGTGCTTCTTCGCCGAGAGCCTCATCCTCGCCGAGAACGGCAACGCGGTCGGCGCCATCCAGGTGGCCGGCACCGCCGAGACGGCGCAGCTTCCGTTCTTCGTCGCCGCGTGCGACTACACGCTCATCGGCGAGGAGTTCTTCGCCGCGAGCGCATACCTCTCGGG
>JBEIFN010000540.1:0-2283 GCA_040382435.1 Alphaproteobacteria bacterium | reverse complement strand
GCGATCAACACGACGTCTCCCGGGGCCGCCGCCCGCAGCGCCTCCGCGATCGCGGTCGCCCGGTCGACCTCGACGTGCACCCGCTGGCCCGGCCGGACAGCCCCCATGCCCCGCGACACCTCATCGAGGATAGCGCGAGGATCCTCGGTTCTTGGGTTGTCGGAGGTGAGGACCACGACGTCGGCGGCCATGGCGGCCTCGCCCATCGGTGCCCGCTTGCCGGTGTCGCGGTCGCCACCGCAGCCAAAAACGAGGACGACGCGCCCTGTGGTGAGCGGACGCACCGCCCGCAACGCGACGTCCAGCCCATCGGGCGTATGTGCGTAGTCGACGAGCACGATGCGGCCGGCGGGATCGATCACACGCTCGAGCCGCCCAGGCGCGCCCGACGCGAGCGCCAACCCTTGCGCCATGCGATCGGCGTCGAGGCCTGCGAGGACCCCGGCCCCAAAGGCCGCCACCAAGTTGTGGGCGTTGTGACGTCCGACCATCGACGTTGCGATCGTGTGCGCGCCCCACGGATGCGCGATCGAGACCCGCATCCCCCCTGCATCGGCCTCGATCGCGGTGATCCGCAGGTCGTTGTGCGCACCCTCGCCGTAGAACAGACGGTCGGACGGAGGCTGCATCGACGTCCAAGCCGGATCGTCACCGAACAGCAGGGCGCGCGGCGAACCGCCCGCAGGACGGAGGCCGCCGCGGAACAGCCGCGACTTCGCCTCGGCGTAGGCCTCGTAGGTGCCGTGAAAATCGAGGTGATCGTGGCTGAGGTTCGTGAAGACGGCGACGTGGAAGGGGATCCCGGCGACGCGCTGCTGGACGAGCCCAATCGAGCTGACCTCCATCGCCACCACCGAGGCGCCCGCGTCGCGCATCTCGGCGAACATCGCGTGGAGCACGTGCGCTTCGGGGGTCGTGAGCTTGCTGGGCAGCGCGCGTCCCCCGACGTCGATCCCCGTGGTGCCGATGCGGCCGGCGACGCCGCCGGTCGCTTGAACGGCTTGGTACAGCAGCGTGGTCACCGTTGTCTTGCCGTTCGTGCCCGTCACGCCGACGATCGGCAACGCCTCCGCCGGTCGACCGTGCAGCCACGCCGCGACCTCGCCCAACGCGCGCTTGGTGTCCTCCACCAAGATCCAGGACCGCCCCGCAGGCGCGACGGGACGCTCGAGGACGAGGACAACCTCATCCGGCATCGCGTCGAGAAGATCATGCCCGTCGACCCTGCCCCCGGCGATCGCCACGAACACGCTGCCCGCGCCGACCTCGCGGGAGTCACGGGTCACGCGCGCGACCGCCCGATCCGGCCCTCCCCACGCGGTGGCTCCGATCGCGGACGCAAGGTCCGAAGTGAGGATCGGCGTGGTCATCGGTGCCTCAACGGAGCTCAAGGAGGACATCGGCCCCCGGCGCGACGATGCTGCCGGCCGTAGGCGCCTGCGCGACCACGAACCCGCGCCCGGTGAGCGCGATCCGAACCCCCGTGCCCTGCAGGCCCGCGAGCGCGGAGCGAACGTCGCGACCCATCAGATCGGGCATCCGCCACCCTTCCCCGACCCACGGGACGACGACCGGCGTGGCGTCGACGGGTCCGCTCAACGACGCGAGCGCCGTCGACGGATCGACGCCGTCGTCGGCGGCGATGCCCGCACGACGCAGCGCCGGTCCGATCACGAGCGGGAACACGGGTGCGGCGACCCGGCCGCCGAAGTGCGAACCAGCGCTCGGCGAGTCCACGATGATCGCCATGGCGTACTTCGGCTGTTCTACCGGGGCCATGCCCACGAACGTCGAATACCGCGCGACCTCGGAGTAAACGCCGTTCTCCACCTTGTGGGCCGTCCCCGTCTTGCCCGCGATCCGATAGCCCGGAGTGGTCGCGTCCTTCGCGGTCGAACCAGGTTCTGTCACGTGTGACATCGCTTCGACGGTCGCGCGTGCGGTCTCAGGACTGACCACCTGCGCGCGCACCGTCGGGGGATGGTTATAGACGACGTTGCCCTGGGCGTCCTCGACGCGGTCGACGAGGATCGCCTGCATCAACCGACCACCGTTCCCCAAGGAAGCCGTCGCCATCACGAGCTGCAACGCCGTCGCCGTAATGCCCTGCCCATAGCTGATGGTCGCTGTCTCGACGCGCCCGACGCGCGGCGGACCGCGACGACCCGCAGCTTCACTGCGGATCTCGACGCCCGTCGCCTCTCCGAAGCCGAAGGCCTCAAAGTAGCCGAGAAGTTTGGATGTCCCCAAACGCAGGGCGAGCGTGGCCGCACCCACATTGCT
>JBEIFN010000539.1:0-2285 GCA_040382435.1 Alphaproteobacteria bacterium | reverse complement strand
CTTCGCGCAGGGCCGCGCCACGTCCGGCGAGCAGGTGGTGCCACACCGTCCAGCCGTCGGGGAGCTGCGCGTGCATCGCGTGCCACACCGTGGCCTCGGCGCGCTCGGAGGGCGGATGCGTCTCAGGATAGACAGCGCGCGACATGCAGAGACCCCCATCGCCCCGCGAACGGCAAGCTCAGCCCTGGGTGGACGATGTGCCCGCCTATCGCGCGTGACGTCCACGCGAGGCGATCGCGAGATCAACCGACGGCGCGCACGTCGAGGTGCTCGCCGGGTTGCAGACCCATCAGGCGCGTCGGATCGACGAGGCGTTCGGCGAGGGCGGACTCGCCGCCCCAAACCACATAGAGCGCGCGCTGCCACCACGACATGTCGCGTCGCGGGTCGGTCGCGGTGGGCACGATCCGACGCGGACCGCACGCGCGCACGGCGGCGGACGTCTGTCCCGGGCCAGCGGTGACCGGCAGCACGGCCGCGAGGACGCCGTGTGTGGGGACGATGGCGACGTCGAGAGGTCCGCGACGGGCGATCTCGGCGGCGGTGGCGACGGTGGGCGCGTGAGGCTCGATCCACACGCGACCCGCGTCAGCGCCGGTGGGGTCGGTGGCTTCGATCAGCCAGCCGTTCGCGAGCAGGCCGAGCGGCAGGCCGCAACGCGTCGCCGTGACGCGGAGGGCGCCGCCGTCGCGACACGCGACACCGAACCCCTCACCCACCCGGTGCGCCGAGACCGAAGCGCAACCCGCCGCGCGGGCCGCGCGGGCCGACGCCGGGTTCCCATACACCGCAAGGTTCGGCCTGCTGCGTAGCGTCTCGGCGCGAAGGTGGTCGTTGAACGGCGCGCAAAGCAGCACGCCGGCGACCTCAACCCCATCTGCGGCCACGTCCGACCACGTCGCGACACCCGGCGTGCGGCGCCGCTCGAACGCGCCCGTGATCGGGTGCGCATCGAGCCAAGGATCGACGAGCAAGGCGGTCCCACCGTGGTCGATCTCCCAGCCCTGGTAGTCATCGAGGCGTCGAACCTGCATCCGTGACCTCCACGACGACGGCGAGGCTAGCGAACGCAACGCTTGGTCACATCGAACGGCGCAAAGACCTCGACACACTGCTCGCCCGGCGCGCAGGTCGAGGCGTCCTCGCACACCGCGAGCGTCTCACCGGGGAGGCACATCGCAACGGGATTCTGCCCGACGGGCGCGATGTTCACACACCGAAACGGCAGCGCCGACGTGTTGCAAAGCTCCCCGGGCGCGTCCGCGTCGTTGACGCGGTCGTTGTCGGCGTCAGCGAAGATCGTGCAGGGTTGGGAGCAGACCGGCGGCGACCATGCGACCGGCACGGTGCCCGTCGCGAGGCAGGCGCCCGCCGGACACTCGGCGTCGGTGGCGCAGCTGTCGCCGAGCCCACAGACACCGTTGTCGACGTTGCCGTCACAGTCGTCATCGAGCCCGTTGCAGGTCTCGGAGGTGGCCAAAGTGAGATCGCAGCCTTGGCCCGTGTCGGTGTCCGACGGGGTGTCCTCGGATGCTGGGGTATCGGACGGCACCTCAACGGTGTCGGTGTCGGTGGGCGACGCGGTGTCCGGCGCGTCGGTATCGACCGCGGTGCCGCAGGACGCACAGATCAGCAAGAGGACGAGCGAACGGCGCATGGGGGCTCCCGGGTCGGCAGAGGAGGACGACGGGTCTCGATCGCCTAATGCGCCTTCTTCTCGAAGAACACGACATCGATGAACATCGCGGCGGTGATCCGCATGGCGCGGTCGGCGTCCAAGAGGGAGGCGTCGAACAGCCCGAGCTCGAGCTTGGCCTTGTCGGTGAACGCCTCGCGAAGGATGCCGCCTCAGCGCTTGCGCACCTAGGCGAGCGAGGGGGATGTACGTAGACCGAGGTCCAACATCACGGCGCCGGGACGCCTGCGTGACGCCGATCAAAAGATGCGCGCGAAGTCTTCGCCCGTGACGTGGCGGACCGTCCCAGACTGCCCGGGTGCATCGAACCGGACGTCGATCGAGCCGACGCATCCGGTGAACGCGTCGGCGAGGTCGGGCGAGATGACGCAGTCTTGGCCTGCTGGGGAGAAGGTGCCGCCGGCACCCGAACAGCACCCCTGGACCAGACGCAGCAAATCCGTCGAGGAGATCGTGCGCGGGGCCGGGGGCATCGGAGCTGGCTTCGAGGTGGGCCGCACGGCCGGCGTCTGGGCCGCCTTCGGGTCGGCCGTGGGCACTGTCGCCGACGTACAGGCCAAAGCGCCGACCAACAGCAACATGGGGGTCG
>JBEIFN010000538.1:0-2294 GCA_040382435.1 Alphaproteobacteria bacterium | reverse complement strand
GCTGGGGACGCTCGGCAACGCCGCAGGCGTCGTGTCCGGACGGAGCGTAAATTCGGGCGGCGCGGTGGCACCGCGCCACAAGTCGACCAAGCTCTTCGCCCAGAGCAGGTTCCGGCCGCTGAGACCCGCCGTCGACGCCCACATGCCGAAGTCGCTCATCGGCGTCATCGTACACTTTTCGCGAACCGCACACCTGTCGTATCGTCCGGGCTTCACCGCCGCGGCGCGTATGCGCGACGGCGTGCAATCGGGAGAGACCTGCATGTTTGCGAAGCGGTTTGGGATTCCGGCGGCCGCGCTGATGGCCCTCATGGTCGCCTGTGGCGACCCCTCCAAAGACGAGCCCGTGCCGGTCGGCGGGGGCGCGGGCGGCGCGACCGGCGGCAGCACCGGCGGCACGGAGCCCGACAGCACGGTCGGGCCCGATATGGGCGAGACGCCGGACGCTGAGCCCACGGCACCCGCCTGCGGGGACACTCGGGACAACGACAGCGACGGGCTCATCGACGACGCGGACCCGGGCTGCGACGATCCGAGCGACCGGGACGAGACCGACCCGCCCGCGCCGCCCGCGTGTGCGAACCAAAACGACGACGACCAAGACGGCTACACGGACTTCCCCGGTGACCCGGGCTGCGGCTCGGAGTTCGACGACGACGAGCGGAACCCCGCGCCGGACCCGCAGTGCAACGACGGCATCGACAATGACCGCGATGGCCTCGTCGATGAGCAGGATCCCGGCTGCACCAGCGTCGCCGACCCGCAGGAGCAGGACCCGGCTTCGCCCGCGGCCTGCGCGAACGGCGTCGACGACGACGGTGACGACATCATCGACTTCCCCGCTGAGCCGGGCTGCCGCACTGCGGGCGACACGGAAGAGGACGACCCGCCGCAGGCGCCCGCGTGCGCGAACGGTCGGGACGACGACGGTGATGGCCTAGTCGACTACCCCGACGACCCGGGCTGCGCGGGCGGCGGCGACACCGACGAGACCGACAAGCCCGTGCGCCCTGCTTGCGCGGATGGTCTCGACAATGACCGCGACGGCAAGACCGACTACCCGGACGACGACGGCTGCATCGCGGCCGCCGATTACAGCGAGCGAGGGAGCTGCGGCAACACGTACGACCCCGCGGCTGTGGTCGAGGGCGTGCCCTTCTTCACGGACATCAGCGGCGGCTTGTTCTTGGCGGAAGGCTCGTGCGGCGGGCGCGGCAGCCCCGAGACCGTGCTGCAATATCGCCTCAAGCGCCCGGTCGAGCGCCTTGTGGTCTCGACCGTGGGCGCGGGCACGCAGGTGCCGACGACGCTCTACGTGCGCCGGACGGCCTGCCTCGATGACGACGCCGAGGTCGCGTGCCAGCGAGAGGACGAGGGGGCGGAGAGCTTTGGCCAAGCGCTCGAGGTCATGAACCCCGAGCCGGGCGACTACTACATCTTCGTCGACGGCGTCGCGGGCGCGGGTGGTCCGGTCGAGATCGCCGTCTCCGAGGTCGAGCTCGCACAGTGTCTGAACGGCATCGACGATGACGGCAACGGGCGCGTCGACTTCCCGTCGGACCCGGGCTGCACCGAGGCGGCGGACCGCGAGGAGACCCCGCCTGAGGTCATCCCCGCCTGCGCGAACGACGAGGACGACGACGGCGACGGCGCGGTGGACTACCCGCTCGACTTCGGGTGCATCGCGGCCTCGGGCAACAGCGAGGTCGACCGTTGCGGCCAGGGCGTGCGCTTCCAGGAGTTCCCCGGTGACCGCGACTTCGTGCTCGGCGACACGTCCGAGGGCACGAACAGCGTCCGCGGCAGCTGCGGCGGCGCCAACGCCCCCGAGGTCATCTATCGGTATTACAACCCGTTCGCGTCGCGCCTGACCTTCAGCACGGTGCACCCCGAGACCGAGATCTCGACCGTCCTGCACATCCGTCGCGACTGTGGCGCTGCGAACTCCGAGCTCGGCGCACCCGCCGGTTGCAGCGCGGGCGATGGCGTCGGCATGCAGGGTCGCCTCACGGTCGACCGGGCTGCGGTCGGTGAGTACTGGGTCGTGGTGGACACGCGCGCGGGCGCTGGCGGCGCGTTCAAGCTCTCCGTCGAGGTTCGCCGCTTGGATGCAGGCTGCGTCAACGGTCGAGATGACGACGAGGACGGCGCCATAGACGGCGACGATCCCGGCTGCGAAGGGCCGATGGACGAGGATGAGGCCGATCCGGCTGCAGGTTCGCCGGCGAGCGTCTGCAGCAACGGCGACGACGACGACGACGACGGCCTGCCTGACTTCCCCTACGATCCAGGCT
>JBEIFN010000537.1:0-2297 GCA_040382435.1 Alphaproteobacteria bacterium | reverse complement strand
GCAAGCCGAACGCACGGCGGCGCGGCTGGCAGCCCTCGGCGAGGACGTCGCCGCCGATCGTCGCGAGGCCGCGCAGACGGCAGCGACCGGCCTCGCGGCCCAGCACACCGGCGCCGCAGCGTCGGCAGGCGCCGTCGCCGCACAGTTGCGCGTGAGTGACGCACAAGGCTCGGCCGCCACAGCGAGCGCGCGGGCCGCTTCCGAGACCGTCCACGCCTTGCAGGCCGGATACGACCGCGCGCTGCGCAACGTCGAAGAGTGCGTCGTCCGCTCCCCGATCGCCGGCCGCGTGGAGACCCTGCCTTGGCACGCCGGTGAGCTGGTCGGGCCGGGCGTTCCGCTCGCGCGGGTGATCGACCTGACCGACCTCACCGTCACCTTCTACCTGCCCAACGCGGAGATCGGCGCGGTCTCGCCCGGCGCTCCCGTCGACGTGGTCGCCGACGCGTTTCCCGATGAGACGTTCACGGCCACGATCGAGACGATCGCACTTCGGGCGGAGTTCACGCCCCGCAACATCCAGACGAGGACGGACCGCGACCGGCTGGTGTTCCCCGTCCAGGTGCGGCTCAACAACCCCGATGAACGCCTTCGCCCCGGGATGCCCGTCGATGTTCGACTCGCCGACGAGGGGCGGTGACGGATGTCCGCGATCGTCCTCTCTGACGTCCGCAGGCAGTTCGGCGACGTCCAAGCCCTCGCTGGCCTGAGCTTGCGGGTCGAACCCGGCGAGATCTACGGTCTGGTCGGACCGGACGGGGCCGGAAAAACCACCGCCATCCGCGCGATCTCCGGGCTGATCGCGCGCGACGCAGGCGAGGTCCGCGTGCTCGGCGTCGATCCCGAACACGATGCGCAGGTCCGCGAGCACCTCGGCGTGATGCCCCAACGATACAGCCTGTACGGCGACCTGAGCATCGCAGAAAACCTGAGCTTTTTCGCCGACCTGTTCTGCCTCAGCCCCTCGACCTATGCCGCGCGCGCCGAGCGCCTGCTCGGCATCACGCGCCTCCGACCGTTCGTCGACCGCCGTGCCGACTCCCTCTCGGGCGGCATGTACAAGAAGCTCGCGCTCGCCTGCGCCCTGCTCCACGAACCCAAGGTGCTGCTCCTCGACGAGCCGACCAACGGCGTCGACCCGATCAGCCGTCGTGAACTATGGGCGTTACTCCATCACTTCGTCTCGGACGGCATGGCGGTGCTCGTCAGCACGCCGTACATGGACGAGGCCGCCCGGTGTCACCGCGTCGGGCTGATGCGCGAGGGTCGTCTGCTCGCCGAGGGCACGCCGCGCGCGCTGATCGAGGCGTTCGACGAGACCGTCGTCGACATTGGCGGCTTGGACGCCGAGGCTGCCGAAGCTGCGCTGCTCGGCCTCCCCGGGGTGATGACCGCGAGGCCGTTTGGCGGACGGGTCCGCGTCCTGCATCGCGCCGCGGCCGGGCCCTCGGTCGCAGCCACGCTCGCGGGCTTTCGCGTGACGTCGATCGCCGTCGCGCCCGATTTCGAGGACGTCTTCCTCGCGGCATCGGCGGGTGCGGCATGAACGCGATCGACGTCGTGCACCTTTCGCGCGATTTTGGAGCCTTCAAGGCGGTGGATGATGTGTCGTTCCACGTCGAGCGCGGCGAGATCTTCGGCTACCTCGGCGCGAACGGTGCCGGAAAGTCCACAACGATCCGGATGCTCTGCGGGCTCCTCCGCCCGACGCGAGGCAAGGCGACGGTCGCGGGGCACGACATCGACAGCGACGCCGAGGGCGTCAAGCGCGCTATCGGCTACATGTCGCAGCGGTTCTCGCTGTACACCGACCTCACGGTCGAGGAGAACCTCGCGTTCTTCGGGGGTGCGTACGGCCTGAGCGGTCGCGCATTCCGCGACCGACGTGACACGCTGGTCGGCAAAGTCGGCCTCCAACCCTTCTTGCGCGTCTCCACCGCGTCGTTGCCCGGAGGCGTACGTCAACGGCTCGCGCTCGTCTGCTCGATGCTGCACGCCCCCGAGATCATCTTCCTCGACGAGCCGACCGCGGGCGTGGACCCCGAGGTTCGCCGGGACTTTTGGTCGCTGATCCGCGGTCTCGCGCACGACGGCACCACGATCTTCGTCACGACCCACTACATGGACGAGGCCGAGTACTGCCGTCGGATCGGGTTGATGGTCGACGGCCAGCTCCGCGCGCTCGACACGCCCGCTGGACGGAAGTCGCGCTGGGGCCCCGGCGCCGGCCGCCAAATGTCCGGCCCGGACCGACTCGGCGTCGCCCGGGGCGTGCGCCCCGCGCCCCGCGGGCGCGG
>JBEIFN010000536.1:0-2300 GCA_040382435.1 Alphaproteobacteria bacterium | reverse complement strand
CCGCGTCGGGTTCCTCGGTCTGCTGCACATGGAGATCGTCCAAGAACGCTTGGAGCGAGAGTACAACCTCGACTTGATCACCACCGCGCCGTCGGTCGTCTACAAGGTCAAGACGAAGAAGGGAGAGGATCTCGAGATCCGCAGCCCGAGCGATCTCCCCGCTCCGGGCGACATCGAGGAGCTCGCGGAGCCGATCTCCAAGGTCACGATCTACTGCCCCGAGGGACACATCGGCGGCGTGATGAAGTTGTGCGACGAGCGGCGCGGGCACCAGCAGAAGTTCGACTATGTCGGCGGTGGACGCGTGCAGTTGGTGTACGACATCCCTTACGCCGAGGTGGTGTTCGACTTCTTCGACCGCCTCAAGAGCATCAGTCGTGGCTACGCTTCGATGGACTACGAGATCATCGACTACAAGATCGACGACCTCGTCAAGGTCGACATCCTCCTCAACGGGGAGCTCGTCGACGCGTTGAGCCTCATTTGCCATCGTGAGCAGGCCTACCACAAGGGCAACGCCCTGACGGGCAAGCTCAAGGACTTCATCCCGCGGCAGATGTTCGACGTCGCCGTACAGGCCGCGATCGGTAGCCGCGTGATCGCGCGCAGCACCGTCAAGGCGATGCGCAAGGACGTCACCGCGAAGTGCTACGGCGGCGACATCAGCCGCAAGCGCAAGCTCCTCGATCGACAGAAAGAAGGCAAGAAGCGCCTCAAGGCCTTGGGGTCGGTCGACGTTCCCCAAGAGGCGTTCCTCGCCGTGCTCAAGATCGGTCAGGACTCGTGACGCCGCGCGACGAGCGGTTGCGGCGGTTGCGGCGGCTCGGGCTGGCAGCGGTAGGCTTCTTGGCGGCTGCGCTGATCGCGCTGATGTGGGGCCCACTGCGCGACGACCGCGCGATGGACGAGATCGTCGTCGCGGTGGCGCTCGACTGGCGCGATTTTGGAGAGGCGCGGGCGAGGGAACGTTTGCAGTTTGCGCTCGACCACCGCGGCGTCACCTCGCGCGTTGCTGATGAGGACTGTCAGCTCACAGCGACGACCGACGGCGGGCGACGGGTTGCCTGCGGTTGGATCGTCGCGCTCGGCTTGCCCGGGCAGCCGCCCTTTGCCCGGGTTCCCTTCGGCTCGGAAGCGCGTGTCCGTCCCGACGGGCGACTGCTGCACTGAGTCTCGTCGAAGCGCACGGTGGTGGGGGGCGCGACCTGTCGCGGGTCAACGCCGCGCAGGGTGTTATGGCGACATGTCGGGCGTCTTCGGTGCGCCGCGGAGGTTTGGATGAGCCGTCACCCGGTCACGCCCGAGGGCTACCGCAAGCTCCTCGCGGAGTTGCGCAACCAGAAGGAAGTGGTGCGCCCCCAGATCGTTCGCGACATCGAGGAGGCGCGCGCCCAAGGCGACATCAGCGAGAACTCCGAGTACGAGGACGCCAAGGAGCGTCAGTCGCACTGCGAAGGGCGCATCGCGTGGCTCGACGGCGTGATCGCTGCCGCCGAGATCATCGACGTCACGCGGCTCCCGGATACGGGCCGCGTGGTCTTTGGGACGACGGTCACGCTGGAGGATCCTGCGTCGGGCGAAGGGCGTTCGCTCCGCATCGTCGGCGAGTCGGAGTCCGACGTCGATCGCGGCCTGGTCTCGTACCTCTCGCCGATCGGCAAGGCGCTGATCGGGCGCTCGGTGGGGGACGAGGTCGTCGTGCCGACGCCAGCGGGCCCGAAGAAGTGGGAGATTACTGACGTGCGTTACGAGGGCCCGGCGGCCGACGCCTGACGCGAGGACCTGCGGATGACGCCGACGCGTCCTGGAACGGTATGGCTCGAACTTCGCCCTTGGGAGCGACGCTTACGCGCGCTCCGGAGGAGCTGGTGGGCGTGGCCTCGGCAAGCGGAAGGCGCGAGCAGATCCGTCTGGGCGCGCGCGGCGCTGTCCTGGTGGTCGGACCCGGTAGCCGCTGCCGTGCCGAGCGAGGTCGCGACGGCTGTCTTGGACGTTCGCGCTTGTTTGGCAGCGCTTGCGTCGGAACGCGGGGACTGGGCGGCCGTCGGTGCGTCGATCGACGTACTTGATGCAGCGATGGCGGCGCTGGTGGCTGCGTCTTCGGCCGCCGAGACGGCGAGCCACGACGGATCAGGGAGCGCGGGCGCGGGTGACGCCGCCGAGCCGGAGGGCGTGGCGGCCGCGGGCGCGACGGAGCCTGGCGAGCTAGGCAACGACTCCTACCAGGCCACCATTCGACTGCCGGCCCAATACGTCGCTGCCGCGCGGCGGGATCGTCGATGATCAGCGCACGAACCCGT
>JBEIFN010000535.1:0-2302 GCA_040382435.1 Alphaproteobacteria bacterium | reverse complement strand
CCGCACGCCGGGTCTCCGCACGTGCTGAACCAGACCGGCTCCGTAGGGGGCGCGTCGGTGTCGGCACCCTCCCCGCACGCGAGGGTCAGCGGCAGTGCGACGAGGAGCGGGCACAGGGGAAGGAACGATCGCATGGGGACGCCTCCGGGGGTCTCCCGAGTCTGCCACGGTGCGCCCGGATCCGACGCCCGCCGCCTGCCCGCCTCGGCCGGGCCGCGCTACACCGACTCGACCGAAGGAGCCCCCGATGGCGCGACCCACCCTGTTCGTTCGTCTGTTCGCCACCACCCTCGCGATCGCCGCTCCCGCCGTCGCGTCCGCGGGGGGTGACCGCGGCACCGTGGCGCCCGCCGAGGCCAGCGCGCCGGCCCCTGCCGACGTCTCCGCGCCGCCGTCGGATGCGATCGTGACGTCCAGCGGACTCGCCTACCGCGTGCTCGTCGCGGGGGGGCGCACCGACCACCCGACGGCGTTGTCGACGGCGACGCTCGACTTCACGCTGTGGTCGACCGACGGCACACTGCTCGACGCGTCCTCGTTGCACGGCGGCGCCGCCACGTTCCCGCTCAAAGCGGTGATCCCGGGGTTCGCCGAGGGCGTTCAGCTCCTCGCGCCCGGCGACACGGCCCGGCTGTGGGTGCCGGAGGCCTTGGCCTACCGCGGCGCCGAAGGCAAGCCGGCGGGCATGCTGGTGTTTGACGTCACCCTGCGCGACTTCACGTCGCCGCCTGCGGCGCCTGCCGACGTCGCGGCCGCGCCCGAGAACGCGACCCGTACCCCGAGCGGTCTCGCGTACGTGGTGCTCGAGCCGGGCCGCGGGACGAAGCACCCCAAGCCCACCAGCACCGTCACCGTGCACTACACCGGCTGGCTGACCGACGGCAGCTCGTTCGACAGCTCGATCTCGCGCGGAAAGCCGCTGCAAGCCCGCGCCGACCGCCTGATCGCCGGTTGGACCGAGGGGCTTCAGACGATGGTCGTTGGCGAAACCACCCGGTTCTGGATCCCGGAAGCGCTCGCCTATCAGGGACGACCGGGGATGCCGCCCGGAATGCTGGTGTTCGACGTCACGCTGCTCGCGATCGAGGGTCGACGCCGCTGACGGTCCGGAGCGTCAGTGCATGCACCCCAGATAGGCGTGGCCGACCTTGAGGTAGGCGGAAGGGAAGGTCGCCTTGGCCCGTCGCAAAAGCGCCGTGTGGTACGGGTCGCCGGGCGCCAACATGCCCGCCGTGACGATGTAAAACCCGGGTCGCATCCCGGCGTACCCCGACGACAGCTCGATGGTCACCGCGCGGCCGCCAGCGCTCGGCCAACGCCCCCACGGGACGTAGCAGGTCTTGTCGAAGGCCAAGGCCTCGCACATCTCGGCGGGCAAGGTCAGGTCGGGCTCCTTGGAACCGGCGACGGGCGTGAGGCCGCGGAGGTCGAGCGGTAGATCCAAGGCATCGGCCGCGGCCCGTGCGGCCCGGAGCGCGTCCTCATACCGCGTCGTCGAGGCGACCAGAAGGAACGACCAGGGTTGGTAGGGGCCACCACCGTACGGGTCGTCCTGCGCGTGCGCCGGGCGCGCCCCGGCGACGCCAAGCATGAGCACGGTCAGCCAGCAGGAGAGGACATCGCGGAACACGCGGCGCATCGAGCCTCCAAGCGACGCCCAGGGCGGCGTCATCGGGGGGTGACGTAGAGGGGAACCCGTACGAGGACATGACCCGGACGCGAGGGTTTGGGAAACCGCATCGCGCGGACCACGGCGACGATGCACGCGTTGGCGCGGGCATCAACCAGATCGGATCGGACGGGGTCGGCGGCCACCACGCGCCCCTTGGGATCGAGGGTGAACCCGACCACGACCGTACGTCGGGTGGACGGCGCGAGGGGCTCGTCGGCGGCGCAACGCGCGACGTCGTCTAGGCCGGTGGCGAGCACGTCCTCGATCTTGTCGCGGTCGAGCCAGCCGATCACCAAGCTGTCACCGACCGAGACGGCGGGTGCGGCCCCCGACGGGGCGCTGCCCGGGTCTGCCCCGGCGGCGCGCGCGACGAGGAGCGCGAGGACGGGGCGAGCGAGCGTGCGCGGTGGGATCATCGGCGGTAAGCCCTCGACGCGCGCGGTGTAACGCGAACGAGCGCGCTGTTGCCGCGGGGTGCAGGCCCCTCCCTCCCCTTGAACGAGGCACCGAGTCCATGGCCCCCCTTCGACCGCTCGACCCACCCCACAAGGGAATTCGAAACGCGCTTTCGCAGCTCGGACTGGCGGCGGGCAACACCGTCGCGGCGGACGAGGACGCGATGGCCGCGTT
>JBEIFN010000534.1:0-2308 GCA_040382435.1 Alphaproteobacteria bacterium | reverse complement strand
GTCATCAAGAACCGGGCTTCGGTCTGGCTCGGCGGTTCGGCCGACATCACCCGTGCCGTCACCGTCCGCGCCTCGCTCCCGATGCACTTTCAGTTCGGCACCGAGGTCCCGCGCTACGCCGCGGAGGGCTACGCGGTCGGCGACCTGGCGCTGGGTGCCCACTACGTCCTTCGGAACCACCCGAAGTTCTCGGTCGGCGCGCGCACCGACGTCCTGCTGCCGACGTCGCGCCGCGAGTTCTACGCCGGCGAGGCCGTCCCGCGCGTTGAAGGCGCGTTGTTGCTCGCCGCGACCGCCGGTGGCTTTCGCTGGGCCACCGATCTGGGCGTCAACGCGCGGTTCCGCAACCTCGTCACCACAGAAGACCTCGTGCTCGGCAGCGAGCTCGTCTGGAACAACGGCTTCCGGTACGAGATCTTGAAGAACCAGTTGAGCGCCGGTCTGTCGACCTACACGCGCTTCGGGTTCTCGGACTTCGGCGGCCCGGAGGAGACGTCGGGCGAGGCGCTGGTCACCCTCGGGTGGCGCCCGCTCCCCATCCTCAACCTCACGCTCTCGGGCGGACGCGGTTTCACCAAGGGCTACGGCAGCTCCGACGCGCGCGTCTACGTCGGCGTCGAGCTGCGACGCCTGCCTCCCGTCGTCGAGGAGCCGGAGGAGCTCACCGACCCCAACGGACAGAACGGCAACGGCAACGGAGACGCGAGCTTCAAGGTCACCGAGATCGACCGCATCCTCGCCGGCGAGACGCCCGCGCTCGAGCTCGAGGACAAGTGGGACGAGGGTGAGCTCAGCCGCGTCAACACGAAGACGCAGCGCATCGAGATCCGCGAGACCATCCGCTTCGTGGTCGGTAAGGAGGCGCTGCTCCCCGAGTCGCTGCCCGTCCTCGACTCCATCGCTCAGCTGATGAACGCCGACGCGACGATCGGCAACGTCATCATCGAAGGCCACGCCTCGGAAGACGGCGACTTCCAACCCAACTACGAGCTGTCGTTCCGTCGCGCCAAGTCGATCTGGGAACGCCTCGTGCAGCAGGGCGTCCACCCGCAGCGGCTCGCGGTCCGCGGCATGGGCGAGGTCCAACCCGCCGAAGCCAACGCCAACTACGACCAGCTACAGAACAGCCGGCGCGTCGTGTTCCACATCGTGAAGCAGCACGACATCATCGATGTGCCGACCTACCCGACCGAGCTGAAGTACCCGTGGAACGGCGAGGCCTACAAGCTCGAACAGCCCAAGATGCCCACCGGAGACGTGCCGTCGACGAGCAGCAAGCCCCCTGCTGCTGCCACGCCCGCCAACCGTCCGCCGCCCACGCGCACCAACGAGGAGGAGCCGATCGACTTCGGCTCTGACGACGACGCCGACACCACCCCGGCGGAGGCTTCCGAATGATCTCCCTGATCCTCGCCCTTTCGCTGTCCGCTGCAAACGCTCAGGTGCTCGCGTGTGACCCCGACCCGTACGTCGGACCCGCGTGCGGTCGCGCCGACCCGTACCAAGACCTCAACTGCAACTACATCGCCGACGAGGCCGAAGTGGCGGTCAACCCCGCCGATCCGGTCTGCCAGGACAACTTCGGCGCGACGACCGGCGGGCGTCCGTTGCCGAACACCACCGCGGACTACTACTACGACTACGGGCGTTGGGGCTGCGATTACCCGATCGGTGAGTACGACGGCGACGACGACGGCCTGTCGTTCGGCACGCTCGAGCTGTTCGAGTTGTTCCCCGACGAGGATGGCGATGGCCAGCCCGAGGAGGCGCCCAACCCGTTCCTCACGGTCAACTTCGCCTGCGACAACTGCCCCGAGGACGCCAACCCCGACCAGGCGGACGGCGACTGTGACTTCGTCGGCGATCTGTGCGACAACTGCCCGAACGTCGCCAACGACGATCAAGCCAACGGCGACACCGACGCGCTCGGCGACGATTGCGACAACTGCGACGCGGTCGCGACACCGATCGACCCTCGCACTGGACTTCCGAATCAGGACGACATCGATGGCGACTGTGTCGGCGATGCCTGTGACGTCTGCCCGAACATCCCGGACCCCGAGCAAGAGGACTACGACGCGGACGCCGTCGGTGACCTCTGCGACAACTGCTTGCTCATCCCCAACGGCGCCGACGCGGATCCGTCGATCGCCAACCAGCTCGACAGCGATGGGGACGGCGTCGGCGATGCCTGCGACAACTGCCCGGTGCCGATCTCGGACGTCGCCAACGCCGACCCCAACCAGACGGACTCCGACGCAGACGGCGTGGGCGACCCCTGCGACATCTGCCCGTTCCTCTACAACCC
>JBEIFN010000533.1:0-2309 GCA_040382435.1 Alphaproteobacteria bacterium | reverse complement strand
GGGCGGCGAGCAGGGCGGCGGTGTAGTCGCTGCCTCCGCGCCCCAACGTCGTCGTGCGGCCGTCCTCGGCGCGTCCATGAAGCCGGTCACCACCGGCACCGCACCCCGCCAACGGGGCACCAGGCGCGCGAGCCGCCGGCGGCTCTCGGGCTCGCGCACCCGCGCCTCGCCGAACCGCGCGTCGGTGACGAGCCATTCCCGCGCGTCCACGGCGACCGCCTCACGCCCCGCGCGTCGGATCGCGCTGCTGAGCAACGTGGCGCTGATGCGTTCCCCGAACGAGAGGACGAGGTCCCGCGTGGACGGCGACGCCTCGCCGAGCAGCGTGACCCCGTGGAGGATGTCCCGCAGGGCGCCGAAGGCCTCGCGCACGTCGCCGGCGGCGGCGCGGCAGGGGGCCGTGGAGGCGGCGAGGTCGGTGAGTCGATCGAGGAGGCGGCCGACCTCGGCACGATCGCCGCGCTGGGCCGCTTCCACCGCCTCGACGAGGTGATCGGTGGTCTGACCCATCGCCGAGACGACGATGGCGACCGGCTCGTCGCGGTCGGCGATGCGTTGAGCGACGGTGTGGAGGCGATCGGCGTCGGCGAGCGACGTCCCGCCGTATTTGGCGACGCGCATCAGGGCGCTCCGGGGTGGTCCAACGCCGCGCCGATGCCGTCGTGGTCGATCAGAAAGGCGTCGTGGCCGTGAGGGTTGTGGACGAGATGGAACGATCCGCCCGGGATGCGTTCGACGAAGGCGCGCAAGCGTTCCGGAGGAAAGAGGCGATCGGTCGAGAGACCGATCCCCCGGACGTGGTGAAGACGTCCGACACCTGTCCATGGCGTCGTCGGATCGGCGTCGGGCGGCGGCTCGGCGACATCGTGGTGGTCCATCGTGTCGAGCATGGCGACGTAGGAAGCAGGCGTGAACCTCGCCACCAGCTTCGCGCCCTGGTGATCGAGGTAGGTCTGCATCGCGAAGGGGGCGTGGGGGCCGTCACCGCGTCGGCGACGGCCTTGGCGATCCCACAACCCCTCGTCCGCGCGGTACGTGTGGTGCGCGAGCTGGCGGGCGAGCGCGAGGCCGTGGTCGGGGTTGGCGAGCGTCGCTTGACGTCCGACGTGGTTCCAGCCCAACACCCACGGCGTGGCGACGACGTCGGTCGCGATCGCGTCCACCGCGCGCACCCGGTCGGGCAGGCGCGCCGCCAGCGCGAGCGCGACCATGCCGCCGACCGACCCGCCCACGACGCGATCCACCGCGTCGATGCCGAGGGCGTCGAGCAGCAGATGCAGAAGTCGGGCTTGGTCCCATGTCGTCAGGGGAGCGGGGCGCCAGGCTGGGCCCTCCTGGACGTTGTCGAGGTCGTTCCATCCGGGAAAGAATGGGTCCGAAGCGCCGAACGTTCCGTAGCAAGAGCCGAGGAGGTTGGCGCAGAGGACCCGGGTCTGATTCGTGTCGAAGCGTCGACCCGGGCCGATGTGCGGCTCCCACCACCCTCCGGGACCGCCCGCGACCGCGTCGCCGGTCAGCGCATGCACCACCAGCACCGTTGGCACGGAGGCGTCCAACCGAGGCGGCGGCGCGGACGCCCAGAGGGCCTCGAGGCCCTCGCGGGTCCGCCTCACCACCTGCGGCCCCGGCGACGACGCGGCCACTTGCCACGGCTTGAGCGCGTCGGTGCCGGGTCCGAGCGCCTGAACGCGGACGTGCAGGCCGGGGAGCGACAAGCCGCAACCCAGGCGAAACGCAGGGAGGGGGAGGTCGACGATCACGGCACGGCCACAGCGAGGGCTTGGTCGAGGTCCGCGAGGATGTCGTCGATGTGTTCGATGCCCACGCTGATGCGGACGAGGTCGGGCGTGACGCCGCTGGCGGCTTGCTCGGCGGCGGACAGCTGCTGGTGGGTCGTGGTTGCGGGGTGGATGACGAGCGTTCGGGTGTCGCCGATGTTGGCCAGCAAAGAGGCGAGCTTGACGTTGTCCACGAACGCCCGGCCGGCCTCCAACCCTCCCCGCACGCCAAACGTCACGAGCCCACCAAAGCCGCCTTGTAGGTAGCGAGACGCGCTCTCGTGGCCCGCATCGCCGGGCAGCCCCGGGTACCGAACCCAGGCGACCTTGTCATGGCGCGCGAGGTGCTGCGCGACGGCGAGGGCGTTGCGGCTGTGTTCGCGAACGCGCAAGTGGAGGGTTTCGAGGCCGGTGAGGAAATGGTGCGCGCTCGCCGGGGCGAGGGCGGCGCCCATGTCCCTCAGGCCTTCGACACGCGCCTTGAGGATGAAGGCCAGACCGCCGAACGCCTCAGCGAACTTCAGTCCATGG
>JBEIFN010000532.1:0-2309 GCA_040382435.1 Alphaproteobacteria bacterium | reverse complement strand
GCTCGAGGTTCACGAACAGGTGGCTCGCGCCGCGCGCCCGCGCATCGTGCTCGAGATGTCGCTGGTCCGGTTGGTCCAGCTACGCGCCCTGCAGCCCGTGGGTGCCTTGGTCGCCCAGCTCGACGCGCTCGACCGACGCCTACGCGCGGCGGGCGGTGCAGCACCGATGGGCGGGGCCGGAACCTCGCCGCGGCGCAACAGCGGCCCCGGGGCACGCGCGGAACGGGCAGGCTCGTCGGCGGCCATCCCCCGCACGACGAGCGCCCCCCGCAGCGAAGCGAGCCTCACGGAGACGGCCGTTACCGCGGCGAACGCTCCGGCTGCGGACGGATTCGACGCCGCCTGGAGCGGCTGGCTGCAGGCGGTCCTGCGCCTCCGCGGTGAGGACGCAAAGGTGTTCGACGGCCCCGTTCGCTTCGATGGCGCGGGACCGGTGTTGCGCGTCGGCGCTGGGCGTCCCTTCGCCACGGCGCGGCGGCTGCTCGCCGCGGCCGACGTTGCCGCCCAAACGCGGGCATGGTTTGGCCCTCGCGCTGAGGTCAAGCTCGAAGAGGCCCTCGGCACCCGCGCTGACGCGCCCGGCACCTCGCTCGAACGCGACGCCATCACCGATCCTGCGATCGCCGCGATGATGGCGCTCTGGGACGCTCGGCTATCGAAGGTCGAAGCCGATGGCGATCCTCCACGATGAACGAGCGCGATCCCCTCAAGGACGCGATCGCCGCGTTCCGACGCCTGCCCAACGTCGGGGCCCGATCGGCGACCCGTATCGTCTACTGGCTGCTCCGCGCATCGCCCGACGTGCTGCGTGAGCTTCGCGACGCGCTCGACGCGCTCGCGCGCGATCTGACGCAGTGCACCCAGTGCGGCGCGCCGTCGACCACCGACCCGTGTCCGATCTGCGCCGACCCACGCCGCGACAAGGGGGTGCTCTGCGTCGTCGAGCACCCACAGGACGTCTTGGCCTTTGAGCGGTCCGGCGAGTTCCGGGGGCGCTACCACATCCTGCACGGCGCCATCTCGCCGCTCGAAGGGGTCGGTCCTGCCGATCTGAACCTGCGCCCCCTCCTCGCGCGCCTGCGCGACCCCTCGGTCACCGAGGTGATCTTGGCCACCGACGCAGACGTCGAAGGCGACGCCACCGCGCTCTACCTCGCGCGCCTGCTCGGCGACCTGCCGATCCGGGTGACGCGACTGGCCCACGGGGTCGCCGTCGGCACCGAGATCGAGTTCGCCGACGCCGTGAGCCTCGCCCGCGCGCTGCGCAACCGCCAAGCCGTCTGAGGCCCCCTTGCATCACGACATCGAGGTCGCCTACGAGGACGATGCCCTGCTGATCGTGCACAAACCGTCGGGTGTACCCACCCAACCCGACGGCAGCGGCAGCACCTCGCTCAGCCAAGCCGTGCAAGTGCGTTGGCCCCATGCCACGCTGCACCACCGGCTCGACCAACCGGTGTCGGGTCTTGTGCTGTTTGGCCTCGACCCCCGCGTCAACCGGGCGATCACCGACGCGCTTCGGCGCCACCAGATCCAGCGGACCTACCTCGCCGTTCTTGCCGGGGAACCCACCCAATGGGCAAGCCCAGCACGCTGGACCTGGCCTGTGGACGGCCAACCCGCAGCGACGGTCGCACGTCGGATCGGTCACGGACCGGGGATGATGGCCGTGGAGCTCACCCTCGAAACGGGCCGCACGCACCAGATCCGTCAGCATGCGGCGCACGCCGGCACGCCCGTCGTCGGCGACAGGCGCTACGGAGGCGACGCAGGGCGCTGGGCCCCCCGACCCGCGCTCCACGCGCATCGCCTCATCTGGACCCACCCGCGAACGGGCCAGGTTCTGGACGTCCAAGCCCCCTGGCCCGAGGCGCTCGCGCCGCTGTGGTCGCACGCGACCCAAACGCTAGCCGCCTGAAGGCATCCGCGGCCCCTGCGGAGGGAGAGGAGAGGACCGGGCGCCCCGAGACCCGAGACACCACGTCACCGTTGCTTCCTTTCGGACCTGGCGGGATTCACGGGCGCGCGTCCTCGGACCCGGCCCTCACCTCTCCCCCCGGGGGCTGATTCAGCCCCAAGGGGTTGCTGGGCGTTCCCCAGCCACTCGAACGTGGGTCGCGCCAACCGCTCGGTTCCAACGGTTCACCGACCCCACAAGCCTTCCGCTCAGCGACGACCGAGCGGAGGCGAAAATGGCGGAGAGAGCGGGATTCGAACCCGCGGTACCATCTCTGGCACACACGATTTCCAGTCGTGCACCTTCGACCACTCGGTCACCTCTCCAAGACGTCGACGATGGCGGAGAGGGG
>JBEIFN010000531.1:0-2311 GCA_040382435.1 Alphaproteobacteria bacterium | reverse complement strand
GCCCACGTGTCGATGGCGTCGTGCGGGATCAGGTGCAGCAAGGCGTCGAGGATGCCGGGGCGGACGCAACGCGACGGCACCGGGTCCGCGTCACGCCGGAGCACGCCGCTGGCAGCGCCCGCTCTCCGGCGAACCTCGCCGAGATGCCGGAACGATGGGCCATGGAACAACGCATCATCCGCGTAGACGTCGACGCTGGGCGCGTCCACGAAGGGCAGCGGTCGCGCCTCGGGGTCGCCGACGCGGATGACACGGGCATCGGCGACCGCGGTGTCGTCGCCTCCGGAAAACAACGTCACGACGTCGCCGTCGATCGCCGTCCGCCACGGCGTGGGCCCGTCGACCCGCGCCCATCGAAGGACCCGCACGGCGTCGAGCCCCACCACGGGCCCGGACGCCAGCGCCGCGGCCGCCAAGCGGTCGATCAACACCGTCGCGGGGAGCGCGGGCACCGTCCACGTCGGCCGGTGGTCCCCGATCCAAGCGTCGCGGCTCAGGTCATCGACGCCCGCTGGGGGACCCTCCAGATCGGAGGCAGCCCCTCCGTCAGAGGAGGACGTACCGGCGAGGACGCGCTGCTCGACGAGCGGGGGGAGGACGCCGGCCGACAGCCCCTCCCAAACCGCGGACGGCGTGTAGCTGCCATCGTGACGGCGCGCGCCACGCGGCGGACCGGCGACGACGCGCATCCCCATCCCCTTCGCTTCATAGATGCGCAGCGCGTCGACCCACAGGCTCGCGTCGGCCTTCACCCAACGACCGCTGGCATCCTCGCCCACCTCGACGATGTCGAGCTCGACGCGGATCGTCTCGTTCCGCGGCACGACCTGGCCGCGGTACTTCCAAGCGAGCGGCATCCCGAGCCCCAGCGGCTCGAAGCGCGCATGCTCGATGCCCTCCCCCCATCCCTGCTCGATGCACCAGAACTGAAGGAGTTGGACCATCGCCTCGAGGCCGAGCGATCCGGGCTGGACGGGGTCTTGGTAGAAGTGGGCCTTGAAGAACCACTCACCCGGGTCGACGTCCTTCTCGGAGCGCAACCGCCCAAGGCCCTTGGCGCCGCCCGTCGGCCAGTAGCCGGTGACGCGGTCGATCATGCGGAGCATCGGGGCTGCCAAACGGAGCGAGCCGCCACAGTAGCGCTCCGGCGAGGCTGTGAGATCGACGAGGAAGTCCGACGGGGCGAGCAGATAGGCCCTCGCCTCCTCGCCAGCGGGCAAGCCCTTCTGGTTCGCGAGCGCCTCCTTCGGGAAGAAGCCGAACACCGTCTTCATCGTGTAGACGACGCGGTCGCCCACGGTGCAGGTCACGTCGAAGTTCGTGATGATCATGCCTGCCGAGCGCGACAGGTTGGTGAGCGTGACGTCGGTGATCAACGTGCCCGCCTCGCGCGGCAGCTCGGCGTGCCAGGTCGCGGTGCCGTCGAGGTTGCGGAAGAACAGGTCCTCGTCGGTGGTGAGCGCGCTGCCCACGTACGAGGCGAGCCAGCCGCACGGCTGAAGCGCCGCCTCCAAGAACACGGCGAACGGCATGGTCTCCGCCCCGTTCTCGTCGAAGTACCAGGCGTCGGGCGGAACATCGTAGGCGAGCCGTACCCGAGTGCCGACCTTCATGCCGCCGATCGGTCCGTCGACGGCGTCGACGCGGCTGACGAACAAGTACGGCGGACCGGGGAGGCGCGGCACGGTCCGTGGACCGTCGAACGGCCGGTACATCGGGCCGAACGCCTCGCTCGGCTTGCCCCACGCGCACGCCACCATCGCGCGGGCGTCGAACGGGAAGCCGTCGACCACCGCGACAGGGCCCGTGGGCGCCGTGGCCGGAACGAGCCGGTCGCCCATCCAGTCCAAGGGCCAGCCCGGGCTGAGCTGCAGGCCACAACGGCGCGCATGGAACGCCTTGAGTCCGTCGATCGTGCAGAGCAGGTCGGCGTACACCGTCGGAACCGGGCCCGTGTGGACCTCCTCGACGAAGACCTCGTACGTCAGCACCTTGCCGGTCGGCTTAACCTGCCCACGGCAGCGCATCGGGATGGTGTTCTCCGGGACGGGCTCGAAGCGCCATCCGTCGCGCGGGATCGTGGTCCCCAAGCCGGCAAGGTAGAACGCCAAGGCCTGCAGGCAGCCCTCGAACATCAGCGTACCGGGCATGCACGGGTCGTTCTTGAAGTGCCCTTCGAAGAACCAGTCGTCGGGCGAGACGTCCCAGGTCGCCTTCAGGTAGCCCCGCTTCCACGGCCCGCCCGCGGGATCGAAGTCGTCGATGCGATGGAAGAAGAGCATCGGGGGCTTCTGGATGCGCGGCGTGTCGG
>JBEIFN010000530.1:0-2317 GCA_040382435.1 Alphaproteobacteria bacterium | reverse complement strand
GTCTCCGAACACCTGCGCGTGCTGCGTGAGGCGCGGGTGGTCGCGCACGGTCGGGTCGGCCAGCAGGTGCGCTACGAGGTCGATCCGGGCGCCCTTCGTCGGCTGAGCTCTCTGGTGGGGGCGATTGCGCTGAGCGCGCCCGCGATCGGGAGCCGCCGTGAGGCCTGACACCGTCGCGCGATGGGCCTCCTTGACCTTGGTCGCAGCGTGCAGCAGCGCTGGCGACGACCTTCCGACGGCGGATGTGACGGACGGGTCCTCGCCGAGTCCGAACGATTCCGGCCTTTCGGTGCCCCAAGACACCGCGCTCCCCGCGGCGGTGGCGTGGACGGTCGACGGCGTTTTTACCGTCGGTCCCGGCGATGTCGCGCTCGACGTCGTGGCGTACGACGCGGGCGGCGTCATGCGCTGCGCCTTGTCGGGGGTCACCGCGTCGGTCACGCCGTCCGACGCGGGCGGAGATGGCACCCCGGCCACGGTGCGGCTCGGCGCTCTCCCCGCGCTGGACTGCGCGCCGTCGCTCCCGGACGCCCTCACGTTGAGGTTGGCTCCGCTCTCGATCGATCTTGCACCGGCCGCCGATCGTTGGGGCGTCGGTGAGATCCCGGGGTTGGGGGTCGAGGTCGAGGTCGACGGTGCTTGGCGCGCTTATGGTGTGCTGCGTGCGGGGCCAGTGATCGGTCAGGCACCGGTGCGCTGGCCGGAGGGCGGCTACGTCTTTTCGGCCGCTTACGCGCTCGCGCTCGACCCTGACGTCAGCGACGAGGTCGGGTCCGCCGAGCGGTGAGGGAAGAGACAGGGCGATCTGCGTTTTGACGCCGCGCTTCGTTTTGGTCTACATCATCCCTCGGAGGTGGACATGCGCGGGTTGCGTTGGGTTGCGTGGGTCGGCGTTGTTGCGTGTGGTGGCAAGTCCGAGGCAGGCGTCTGCCCTCTGCCGAAGGGGACGGTTGTCCACGGCGTCGATGAGGCCGACGTCGACGCCACCTGGACGTCTTCGGCTGGGGTCCACGTCGTTCGTGGCCCGGTGCAGCTCGATGACGTCGACCTCACCATCGAGCCGTGCGCCGTCGTTCGCTTCGAGGCCGACGCGTCGTTGACCCTGCAGGGGGGCACGCTCGTTGCGCAGGGCACCGAGAAGAAGCCGATCCTCTTCGAGCGCGCCGGTGAAGGCGCTTGGGGGGCGCTCACGCTGCGCGACGCGGTCGGCAGCCTGGCCTGGACGACCTTGCGTGGGGGCGGTGCCGACACCTTTGCCGACTTCACGACGCTGCTCGTCGAAGGACCGGACACACCCGAGGGGGCGGAGCGCGTGACACTCGATCACGTCACGATCGAGGACAGCGTCGGGCCCGGACTCTCCCTGCGCAGCGGTGCTACCGCAGCTGCGGGAGGAACGCTGACGGTGCGCCGCAGCGGTGTGCCCGACGATGCACCGTGGGCGTGGGGCCCGCTGGTGGTCGAGCCCGTCGCCCTGACGACACTGCCCGCGCTCACGTTGGAGGACAATGCCGGTGGTGACGAGGTCGTGCTCGAGCTGTTCGACGCAGGTGGGGACCTCGCGGGCGCCTACGTCGGCGACGTGACGATCCGCGATCTCGGCGTTCCCTACCGTGTAGGCCGCAACCCCGAGGACATCTTCAAGCCCTTCGGCGCCGACGGACGACAGTCGAGCCTGACGATCGAGGCGGGCGTCGAGCTGCGGTTTGTGCCGGGCGCCCGCTTGGACATCGAGAGCCAACCCGTGTCGGGCGGCGCGAGCCGGTTGATCGCGCAAGGCACCGCAGAGCGACCCATCCGGCTCACCTCGGCGAAGGCCTTGCCCGCGCCGGGAGATTGGGTCGGACTCACCTTTGACTTCAACGCGGACGCGGACCACGCTGCGCCGGGGGGCAGCCGTCTCGATCACGTGGAGGTCGCCTACGCCGGCTACGATCCGAGCCGCGGCGGCTACGTCTGCCCCGAGGCGATCGGGGATGAGACGCAAGCCGCGGGCGTCGCCATCCTCAATGGCAACCCGGGCGGATCCTGGATCACGAACACCGTGGTCCGCGACACCACCGGCCATGGGTTCCTCCGCGGCTGGCAGTCGCCCGACCAAGGGCCCGTTCAGAGTTTTCTCACCGACGGCAACGAGGTCATCAACGTCTCGTCGTGCGCCGAGACGGGGACGCGTGACGCGTTCAACGCGTGCGAGGACAACGCGACCTGCGGTGGGTGATCGGCGTCAGACGACCCGCCACGGGATCACTTCCCCCGCGAACAACGGCACCACCTCGTCGCCGCCGAAGCGATGGGCCGCGGGGACCTCGACCGG
>JBEIFN010000529.1:0-2320 GCA_040382435.1 Alphaproteobacteria bacterium | reverse complement strand
CTTCGCCACGGCGTTCCAAGACCACGCCCGCGCGCACTCGCGACCGCGCGATCCGGCGTCGGCCTACGCCGACCGGCACGCCCGATGGGACGCCGCCCGCGAGGCGATGCTCGCACCGCCGCAGTCCCCCGAGCTCGTCGTCGACGGCATCGTCGCCGGCCTGGCCGACGGTCGCCCCTTTGTCCGGGTGGCCCCAGGCGTGGACGCCCCGGCCTTGCTCGCCGAGCGCGCGCGTCTCGGCGACGCCGCGTTCGTCGACTGGATGGCGGAACGATTCGTCGGAAGACTCGGCTCTACCGACGCTTCTTGAACAAGCCTGGTTTTTCGGGCGCAGGCGGCGGAGGCGAGGTCGTCGCGGGCGCGCGCGGGGTCGCCGCAGCCTTGACGACATCGTCTGGCGCGGGCTTCTTCAGCTCCAACCTAGCCTCCGCGCGCTTGGCCTCGCGCGCCGCGACGCGTTCCGCGCGCTTCGCCGGGTCGAACAAGTCCAGGAGCCAACCGCCCTTCTCGGGCGTCGCAGGGGTGAACGGCGACCACGGGTCGGGACGTTGGAGGTCCTCGCGCGACGCCAGCCGCGCCTCGGAGCGGTTGCCATCTCCCCAGATCATCAGCCCAACACCTGTGCGCTCGGCGGCGTCGACCGCGTCCGACGGTGGGAGCAGGCGCACGAACAACCAGCGCAGCCCTGGCTCGATCGTGCCGTCGACGCGGACCCGACGCTTGCCGACCGGGTACGACCAGTTTTCGAGTTGGAACCGACCGCGCGTCGCCTCGATGCGGCCGTCGAGATCGCGGAACTGCACCCGGTTTCTTCCGTCGACGTCCACCCACGGCGCGACCGTGAGCAGGTCGAGGACGAGGAACCGCGTGTCGGCTGGGAGCTGAAGCACGGCGTCCCGCACGCGCACCGCGCCACGGATCAACGACTTGCCGCGCTCACGGTCGCCGCCCGCCTGAACCTTGACGTCGAGGTCCAAGCGTCCCGACAGGTCGGGCGCCTCACCGGTCGCGATGTCGACGACCGATGCCAGCGAGGCACCGGTCACCCGTACATCGAGCTCGACCTCTGACCGCACGTGGAAGCGTCGGATGTCTCCGGTCAGCTCCGCCTGCGCGCCCGCAAACTGGAACGTGCCGCCAAGATGAAGGTTCGACCTGTCGAGAACGAACACCGGCAGGCGGACGTCGGTGACCTCGATCGACCCGGTGACGAAGCGCTCGAGCCGGACGTCCCCCACCCCGCTCACCTCGCGCGCGCCAGGTCGAAGCACCACATCCGTCAAGGTGCCGAAGATCCGATCGGCATGCGCGGCCCCGAGCGGCGGATCCTCGGGCGCGGACCAAGCGGCGTCGAGGACCTCCACGCGGTCGATGCGCACCGCGCCGATCGCGCCCGATGTCGGCGTCCAAGCCGGCGGAGGACGCTGCTCGTGCGCCTCGATCCGCAAGCCGAGGACGAGGGCATCCGCGCTGTGGAGCGCCGTGCGCAAGCCTTCGGTCGACGGTGTGGGGACAGCGAGGCTGACGCGGTCGGCCGAGAACGACGGCCGCTTGGGGTCGGCCGGACGGACCGTTAGACCCGTCAAGCCGATCCGCCACGCGCTCGGCACCCACCACGGCCCGACGGGGAACGCCTGGATCTCCTCGAAGTCGATCGCCATCGGGCCGGGGATGCGCGCCTGGATCAGCGCCTTGATCTCCTCGTGGCTGTCGAGCAGGTCGAGCAAGGTCACCGGCAGGCACACGGCGAAGCACAGCGCAGCTTGCAGCAACAGCACGATCACGCTCCCCGCGGAGACGGGGCGCTGGGCGCGCGCGATGTCGGCTTCGGTGACACCAAACATGCGGGGATCGTAGCCGATCCGCGCCCGGAATGCTGCGCCGCGGGGTTGCGTCGGACGGATCCGTGCATAGGAGGCGGGACCGCGCGGTCCCCGCGCACCAGGAGGAAGCATGGGCAAGGCATTCGCACGTTGGGCCAACGAGCTCGCGGCGGCCAAAGACGACACGGCCCGCCAGGCGCTGGTCGCCACCGTCGCGATGGCGCGCGCGCGTTCGCTGCTCGACGTCGACCTGCAGCGGCACGCCGCTTGGACGCTCGCGCACTTGCACGCGGCCCTCGGCCGTCCCGAGGCGGCCATCGGCGAGGCACGCCAACTGGAGTCGTTGCTGACGAGCGCGCCCGAGCCCACCGCAGACGAGCGGGCCGCGGTCGGCGGACTGCTCAAGGAGATCGGGGCCGGTCGCCCGCGCGTCGCCCGTCCCGAGCCCAGCCGCTCGCCGCGCGACGCCAAGCCGAACCGCGGCGCAGCCGGCGACG
>JBEIFN010000528.1:0-2330 GCA_040382435.1 Alphaproteobacteria bacterium | reverse complement strand
GCGCCGTCGGGCATCGGCATCCCGCTCGCCACCTCGTAGAGAAAATGCGGACTGGCGAGGATGGCGGCACGAGACGCTTGGAGGGCGACCGTGTCGCCGACTTCGGTGCGAAGGGACTTCCAGACGTCGGTGAGGGTGGCGATCTCGTCGGCGCGCACCGGACGGCGCCAAGCTCGCCACGCGAGGTCGACGAGGTCGGCCTCGACGCAGGACGCGACGGCGTCGTAGGACGGCGCGGGATGGGCCGGCGTTCCGGTGAACGCGCAGCGTGGCGCCTCCATCCTACGGGCGATGTCCCATGCGGCCGCCTCGTATTGTTCTTCGTCGAGCGGCGAGACGCCCGCGGAGGCGGCGCCGACGCTTACGTGCCCCAAGATGCGCTCCGTATCGGGCAGCGTGCCAGCGTAGCGCACGCCGGTGAGGGCCTCGACGGAGTCGATCCAAGCGGTGGTCGTGAGCCGCGTCAGGTGGCCGACGGGTCGGATGACGGCTTCGGGCTCCGCGCCGGGCGGCGGGGGCTCTTTTCCGCAAGCCAGCAACAGCGTGAGCATGGCGGCGCGCATCGAGCCCCTCTGCACGATCTTACGGCTGGTGGGCGGGATCCGCAACGGGTGGAACGCGATCGGTAGGCCCGGGCGCTGCGAGGATCGCCATCGCTTGGGCGGCCAGCTCCGAGGTCGGCGCGGTGGCGTCCAAAACGGTACCGCCAAAGCTAAGGAACAGCGACCGGCTCTTGGCCAGAAGCTCCCTCGATTCAAAGGCGTCGGCCGCGCCGCGCTGCCCCACCCGTGCCAGGCTGGTCTCGACGTCGAGATCGAGGATGAACAACGTGTCGGGCTCGGGGGCGAACGTGCGGTGGTGCGCGAGGATCGCGGCGGCATCGAGGCCGCGCGCGCCTTGGTATGCGGCGCTGCTGAAAAAGTAGCGGTCGATCAAGACCGTCGCGCCCTCGCCGAGCCACGGCAGCAGGCACGTCGCGACGTGCTCGCGGCGATCGAGCTCGAACAGGCGCAGCTCCTCCTCGACCGGGAGGCGTCCTGACTGGGCGCTCTCGCGCAACTTTCGGCCCCAGACCCCGTTCGTCGGCTCTCGCGTGGTTCGGACGTCGACGCCGCTCTCGCGCAGGGCTGCGGCGACCGACGCGATCAGCGTCGACTTGCCCGCGCCGTCGATCCCCTCGAAGGCGACGAGGCGACCGGGGAGGCCGTGTGGAGTCGGCATCAGAAGAACGGGTAGATGAACGGCGCGAGCGGGCTGCTCTCGCTGACGGCGACGAGCACGCCGACGAGCAGCAACGCGGCCAAGATCGGGAACAACCAGAACTTTCGTTCTGCCCACAACCACGCTGCGACTTGGCGGAACAGCTTCATTGGCTCTCCAGAAGATTACGCACGGTACCACGTGCTGTAGGCATCGCGGTCGTTCGGGTCGTGGGACATGGCGCGCCACCTGCCGTCGCCGACGACGGGACGACGGTCCCGAAGCGGATCTCCGTGTCGCCACGCACGGAGGCGCGCGATCGGGGTCACCACGAGGAGGAAGAGGGCGCCGAACAGCACCGCCGCGTTGACGCGCCCGACGGCGTGACCGACGCGTGACGCCCAGGACTCGACCCGGGCCAGCTTGGTCGGAGCGACCGCGCCGAACACGGCGAGCAGGGCAGCGATCACGCCCAACGCCGCACCGAGTCGCGGCCGTGCGGCGGCGAGCTGCAAGGCGGCAAGCAGCGCGAGTAGCGCGCCGCCACCGAGGCCGAACTGCGCCAGCCAAGCCTGGCTGACGACGCGCGGTGTCGCGGGGCGCGCCGGGAGCGTCCCCGTGGCCGGACGGTCCGAGGGGCGTAGGACCAGCACATCGCCGAGCACCAAGGCGTCCATGCCCGACGCCAGAAACGTCGCGACGGCATCCGCCGGGGTGCAGACGACCGGCTCATCTTTAAGGTTGAAACTTGTATTGAGCAGGACCGGAACACCTGTTCGGCGGTGGAACGCTTCGAGCAGTCCTCGGAACGCCGGTGACCATCGGCCGTCGACGGTCTGAATCCGCGCGGAACCGTCGACGTGGGTGATCGCGGGCAACGTGCTTCGACGGACCTTGAGGCGGTCGAGTCCTTGGACGGCTGCCTCGGCTTCGCTCGGCGCGATGCGTTGCGCGTCGGCGATCGGTGCCACGAACAGCATGTACGGGCTGGCGCGATCGAGGTCGAACCACGATGCGCAATGCTCGGCCAGCACGGCGGGTGCAAACGGCCGAAAGCCCTCGCGGAACTTCACCGACTGGTTGACCCGCGACTGTTTCTCGGCGCGCCGCGGATCCGCGAGGATCGAGCG
>JBEIFN010000527.1:0-2335 GCA_040382435.1 Alphaproteobacteria bacterium | reverse complement strand
GTCGAGCGCGGCGACCGTCAGCCGCACGCGTTCCCCCGGACGCGCCGTGGTCGGCGTGGTCACCCACAGACCGACGGGCGCACCCGCGACCACCGCCACCCGAGGGAGATCGGCGACCCAAGCGCGCACGCCGTCACCATCTCCGTCGACGCCGACACGCAGCGGCTCCCCTTCCTCCGGGTGGCGATCGACCTGAACACCGGCCTCGCCGGCCCCGTAGACGATCTCGACGACCGCACCGGGCGGGAGGGGCGCCCCCTGCACGCGCGCGAACACCTGCCCCTCGGCAGCACCGGCGACCTCCAGGGTGCCGTGGGTCGTGCGGAAGGCGGTAAAGCCCGGCGCCAGCGGGTCGTGAACCTGCGCCGGACTCCAGCCCCAGAACGGCGGTGATTGAAAGACGACGGCTCCCCCGACGGCGATCCCGTGAGGACCGACCTCGAACCGAAGGCCGAACCGTGCGGTCGAGCCCACGACCGGTGGGGACGTCGGCCCCTCGAACAGGGTGACGCGCCCACCGCCGTCCGAGATCGACCGGAGCGCGGCCTCATCCGCGCGCAGCTCCGCGTCAATGTCGGCACGTGCGGTCGGCAGCGGAACGATCTCCGGCGGCGTCTGGGTACAACCCCACGCAGCCAAGACCCCGATCAAGGCGCGCGCCACGACGCCTCCACCTCGATGTGCGCGAGACACAGCCCATGCGCGGGGGCCTGCTGCGCCGAGACCGGACTCGGCGCGCCCGCGAGCGCGGCAACCCACGCCTCCCACGGCGCGATGCCGCGCGCCACCTCGACCGCACCGCCCACCAAGCTTCGAACCAGGCGGTACGGAAAGCCCTCGCCACTCACCCACAACGCGACGCGCGGTCCCGAGACCTCGACCCTGGCCTCGTGCAAGGTCCGAACCAGATCTGTCCGGCGTTCGCCGCGTCGGACGAACGCTCCCCAGTCGCGCGACCCCGGCATCGCCTCCCAGGCCGCCGCGAGCCGCTCGACCTGTACACCGCTCGGCGGTGCCCAATGGGTGTGTCGCGCCCACGGGTCGGGCCATTCGGACAGATCGAGGCGGTAGACATACGTCTTCGGACCTGCCGTGAGCCCCCCCTCAGCGAAGGCAACCACCACCAGATCGGGCGGAAGTTGCTGCCGAAGGCCGCGGACGAGGCGCTGAGCGTCGAGCCGCACGAGACCCTCGACGGCGGCGACCTGTCCTTGCGCGTGCACGCCCGCGTCCGTCCGCGACGCGACGTCCACACGTGCGGCGTCCTCGCCCAGCCGTGCGAGCGCCGCCAGAAGCTCACCGCTGACCGTTCGTCCGGTCGGCTGGTAGGCCGCGCCCACAAAACCCTGGCCGTCGTAGGCCAACCGGAGCAGCGTCGCCATCTGCGTCGTCTCCCGCACGCAGGCTGCCGCGCCAGCGTCGCCGCGTGTGAGCGGATAAGATCCCGCCATGCGTACGACGACCGCTCTCCTCCTGTTTCTCACCGCCTGCCGAGCCGGCCCGTGTGCGGCCCCGTCGACGGCGGTTCCGGCAGCCACCCCCGGAACGCCGCCCGTCGGCGTCGCCGCGCCCCCGCCTGCGACGGCCGCCGCGACGCCGTCCGGGGTGCTGCTGTTCTCGTTCCTGGTCGAGACGTCGGTCAAGGGCGGGGCGGGCATGCGGGTCTACGACGACGGCCGCGTCGAGGTGAGCGCTGGAGGCGACCTCGGCAGCGATACGTGGCACGTCGACCGCACCCTCGATCCGGCCACGCTCGCGGCCGTGCGCGCTGCGCTGGCCTCCGATGCCGTCGCGCGGCTGCCCGAGACCCTCCGCGCGCCCCCGGGAACCTCCGAACGCGCGCCCCGCGCGGTGTGGCAGCTGCGGCAGGGAGAGCAGCTGCGAACCGTGGTCGCGCCCCATTACGCCGGCCTGCGGGTGCCACCGCTCGAGGCCATCCATCGTGCCTTGGCCGGCGGCGAGGAGGCGGCCAGCGTCACGACCCACTGGGAGGTGACGCGCGACAGCGGCACCCTGCGGTTCGACGTGCCGTGCCACCCGGCCCAGTCGCGGGGCTACCGCGTCCTGACAACCCACCTGCTCGACAACGCGCTGCCCACGCTCGAGCCCGCACCACCTGCCCGCGAGGACCCGGTGCTTGCGATCACCTGGCGCGAGGGCACGCTCGTTTGGACGACGACCCTCGAGCGCGACGGCATCGTGCGACAGGGCCGACCCGATGGCAGCGAACACGTCGTACAGATCCCCGAAGCCGATCGCGAGCGGGTCGACACCCTGGTCGCGCGCCTCGACCCGGCCGAGGCATCGACCGCTTGCACGGTGCGTCTCAAGCCCG
>JBEIFN010000526.1:0-2336 GCA_040382435.1 Alphaproteobacteria bacterium | reverse complement strand
GTCGAGCGCCCGCACCCGCCAGCCGAGACGCGCCGCGGCGTCGCGCCACACGGCGTCCCAAGGAGCCGACACCTCTGCGGCGCGAACGGCGTCGCGAACGGCGCGCTCCGCGTCGTCGTGGGTCAGCGACGCGCGCAAGCGGGCGGCAACCGCGTGGACGAGGTTCAACAGCGCATCGCGCGCGACATCCGAATCGACGATGTGGCTCATGGCACCCATTCAGGACAGCAGCGGTCCTCTATGGGCCGGAGGCCCGCGGGACGACGGATCGTGGCAACCCTTGACGACCCGCACGCCCACGCGAAGCGCGCGCGCCGTGGTTATGCGCGCCGACGGAGGTGACCATGCGACACCTGCTTTGGCTCCTGGTCGCAGCAGCGTGCGGGACCCCGACCGAGACAGGCGCCCGCGGCCTCGTCGGGCGCGTACTCGACCCTGCTGGCGTCGGCGTCCCCGGGATCGAGGTCACGACGGTCGAGGCAGGCGATACCACCGACATGGAAGGCCGTTTCGCCGTGGCATGGAAGGAGCCGAACCTCGACGCGCGGTTCACCTACGACGGGGTCACGTGGATCCGCGCCTGGCAGCCCGGCGTCGACCCCGAGATCGTCGACGTCGCGATGCGCCCGCTGCGCGACCTGACGTGGCAGTGCCAAGGGCAGACCGCGTGCAACGCCACCTTCGTGTGGGATCTCGGCGACGGCCTGCGCGCCGAGGTCCGAACCCCGTGCGACCCCGACCAACGCACCCAGACCTTCCGCGGACCCGACGTCGGCCCGCCCACCAGCGCGAGCTGCCGCACCGGCACCGCCAGCCCCGATGTCCCGCTCGCTGTCGGCGTCGGCAAGCCGCCCGTCCTCGGCGCCCCTCCCACAGATTTTCGGATCACGCCGCCCCGCGTCGACCTCGCCGTGAAGATCGCGAACGCGTCGTCCGAGACGCAGCCCACCGCCTGTGAGGTCCTGATCGACCGCCAGCCAGCGACCGCGCTCGGGAACGGCACCTGGTCGCTGCCCGTGTGGGGCAAGGTCCAGATCGTCGGCCAATGCGACGGCATCCCGTTCTCCCCCAAGGGCGCCTATGTAGTCGGACCTGGCGAAGTCACCGTCCCGTGGTCACCGACGATCCCGTTCCTCGATCTGCACGCCGACTTCCCCGACCTACGCCGCGTCCGACTGCGCGCGATCGCGGGCGGCTCCTCGGGCTGGGAGCTCGAACTCGTCCCCCACGCCGACGGTAAGGTGCCACTCCCACCGCTGCCGCCCGGCACCTACGTCTTCGGCTTCGACGTGACGGCCGCCCAGTTCGACGCGGTCAAGCCCGCCAACGAAGGCATCGTCCCGAACCTCCTGCAAATCGCGGAGCTTCCGTCGCCGGGCGAAGGCGCACGCAACGCGTTCATCGGCCTGCTCGCGCTCGGCGCGCCGCTGGTCGAGGGCCAGCCCAAGGTCTCGTTCCTCCGCCTCCCCGCCGACGACCCAGCGTCGGAGGCCGCCACGGCGCGCGCGAAGAAGGCGCCATCGCCCGCACACTGAGCGGAACCGCCCGGAGCGAGGCAGCGGCGGGCGGTCTTCAGACCGGCTAAGTGGCCCCCTCGCCCGGAGCCCTCATGACCGCACGCGCCGCCGCCCTTCGCCACGCGTTCACCCAACGCATCCTCGTGCTCGACGGGGCGATGGGGACGATGGTGCAGCGCCACGCGCTGAACGAGGCAGACTTCCGCGGCGCGCGGTTCGCCGATCACGGACACGACCTCAAGGGCAACAACGACCTGCTCGTCCTGACTCGCCCCGACGTCATCGCCGGGATCCACCGCGCCTACCTCGACGCCGGCGCCGACCTCGTCGAGACCAACACGTTCAACGCCAACGCGATCTCGCAGGCCGACTACGGCCTCGAAGGGCTGGCCTACGAGCTCAACGTCGCCGCCGCGCGCTTGGCCCGCGAGGCTTGCGACGCCGTGAACACGCCGGAGCGGCCTCGCTTCGTCCTCGGCGCCATCGGGCCCACGAACCGCACCGCCAGCCTCAGCCCCGACGTCAACCGGCCAGGCTACCGCAACGTCACCTGGGCCGAACTGGTCGACGCGTACCGCACCGCCACCGAGGGCCTGCTCGACGGCGGCGTCGACGGGCTGCTCGTCGAGACCATCTTCGACACGCTCAACGCCAAGGCCGCGCTGTACGCCGTCCGCGAGGTGCTCGACACACGCGGGGTCGACGTCCCGATCCTGATCTCCGGCACGATCACCGACGCGTCCGGTCGAACGCTCTCCGGGCAGACCACCGAGGCGTTCTACAACAGCCTCGCGCACGCGCGACCCCTGTGTATCGGCT
>JBEIFN010000525.1:0-2341 GCA_040382435.1 Alphaproteobacteria bacterium | reverse complement strand
CGCGCGGTCCAAGTGCGGGTGGGCAGGTGCGGTCGTCATCCAGCCTCCAGGGCATGCCCCGCTATCGGACCCCGGTCAGGCGTCTGAAGGCCAAATGCGCTCAACGAGGCGAATCGACGCCGCGATCCGCGAGCCAGTCCAGCAGGGGTTGGATCAGGCGCGCTTGCACATCGTTGGCGAGGAAAAGGTCGACGTGGCGAAGGGCACCGGCCGGTGAGCTGACCTCGTAGCCGATCGTGTGTGGGCCGACGCACGCCGTCCGCGCGACGGACGCGGGAACGAGACCGTCTTCGCGGGCCCACGCGACCCAGCGGGGTGTTGGATCGTGGCAGAGCCTCTCCGCGATGTCGACGCCCTCGACGAGGAAGCGACCTGCGCGGATCCATGCGGCGAGCGCGGCGGCGAGGTGGCTTGGGGGATCCTCGATCGAGGACAGCCAGCCCGCTGGACGTGTCAGGTCGGTGACGCGGGGGTTGAGGTAGAACGAGAGCAGATCAGGGGCGAGTCCGCGCACGACGGGGAGCGCGAGTGCGGCGGCCGTTCGGCTCCCGCGCAGGGGCAGGTGAGGCCACAGTCCCTCGAGAGCGGCGAACGCAGCGACGAGCGGGGGCCGTTCGACCCACACCAGCGGGGAGCCGAGCGTCGCGATGCGCGCCGGCGCCAGGGCGTCGAGGACGAGGCCGGCGAGGAGCAAGGCGCCGCCGAGGCTGCACCCCACGGCGTCGTAGGACGTCTGGCCCGTGACGCGCAGCATCGTGCGGACCACGGCCGGGAGGTCTCGGAGCGCGAGGTCGGGGAGGTGAACGGCGCCGCGCCCCCGGCTCGTCGACGTCCCGCGGACATCGACGATCCACACATCGTGGCCGCCGCGCGCGAGCGCAGGGCCGAGGGCGTCGCCACGCGGGTGGTGGAGGAAGGCCCGTCCGTTCATCCCAAAGCCCGGCACGAGCAACAGCGGGCGCGCGTGGCCGTCAGCCGGCGCGATCCGTTGAACGTGCAGCGTCCATCCGTCGTCGGCATCGACCGCCCACGTCGACCATCGCAGGCTCAAGGCTCACGCCGCGTGCCCGCGGAGGGGCGGTAGGGTAGGGCCGACGGGGAGGGGGTTGCCATGATGCCTCACGCAGCACCGGCGGGCACCGGTTGGATCGAGGTGGTCACCGGCTGCATGTTCTCCGGCAAGACCGAGGAGCTGATTCGTCGTCTGAACCGTGCGCGGATCGCGCGGCAGCGGGTGGTGGTCTTCAAGCCCCGGGTCGACGTCCGGTACGCAGAAGGCGAGGTCGTCAGCCACAGCGACGGACGGGTCTCGTGCGTGCCGGTGGAGGATGCCTCCGAGATCTTGCGGCGGGTCGGTGACGCGGAGGTCGTGGGCATCGACGAAGCCCAGTTCTTTGGCCCCAACCTCGTGGCGGTCTGCGAGGCGCTTGCGAATGAAGGGCGGCGTGTGCTCGTCGCAGGTCTCGATCAAGACTACCGTGGTGTTCCGTTCGACCCGATGCCTCAGCTCCTCGCTGTGGCCGAGGTGATCACCAAGACGCTCGCGGTGTGTACGGTGTGCGGCGGGCCGGCGAACCGGTCCCAACGCCTCGTTCGCCAGGGCGAGCGCGTGCTGCTCGGCGCGACCGACGCCTACGAAGCGCGTTGTCGGCGCCATTGGGATCCGACCAAGTTCGACGCTGGGCAGGAGTCCCTTCCGCTCGGCTGAAGCCCCCTCGGTGGGGGGGGGCCCAAAACGACGAACGCCAACCCGAAGGTTGGCGTTCGAAGGGTTCACACCGATGCGGGGACGCCGGGGCGCCCCCTCGCGCCATCACTGGGCGGTGTCGGTGTCGGCGGCGGCCGGGTCGGCCGGGGTGCAAGCCGCGAGGCAGGTGCCGAGGGCCATGGCGGCGTCCATGTCGGTGCCGTCGAAGGCGCCGCAGGGCGCGTCGTCCCAACAGGCGATGACGCAGTCGGCGTAGGCGGCGTCGTACGGGCACTCGATCTCGGCGGTGTCGGCCGTGGTGGTGTCCGTGTCGGTGGCGAGACCGCACTCCTCGGCCTTGGCCTCGGCGGTGTTGGTGATCTTGTCGCAGGGGTCGGCAGCGCCGCCGCCGCAGGCGACGAGGGTGGCGAGAGCGAAGAGAGAGACGAGACGCATGGGTCCTCCATGGGGTGCGCAAGGTGCGCGCAACGTAGAGTTATTGCCGTTAGGAGCGAGGGTCAAGGCGATCTGTCACCGGATGTTCGCGACGCCGGGGCGTGCGCCGGGGTGTTGTTGTGTGGAGATTTAGGATCTTTCGATGTTATTTTGGTTTTCGGCCGGCGCCCGCTCGCCTGTCACCTGCATCGAGGTGTG
>JBEIFN010000524.1:0-2353 GCA_040382435.1 Alphaproteobacteria bacterium | reverse complement strand
GTCGTGCTCACCACAGCGGGCCCGTTCGCGCGCCACGGCGACAAGCTCGTCGCAGCCTGCGTCGCGCAGCGCACCGATTACGTCGACATCACTGGCGAGAGCCCTTGGGTCGCCACCCTGATCGAGCGTTTTCACGACCGTGCGGCGCAGGAGGGCACCCGCATCGTGCCGTTCTGCGGATTCGACTCCATCCCGTCCGACCTCGGCGTGCTCCAGCTCGTGCGCCATGTCCAAAGCACGCGGGGATGTGGCGTACGTCGCATCGTGGGCTCGTTCTCGATGAAGGGCGGCGTCAACGGCGGGACGATGGCCTCGGCGTTGAACATGGCCGAGACGGGCCAAAACAAGCGGCTGCTCCGCGCTACGCTGCTCCAGCCTCAGGGGAGCCGACGCGTCGCGGGGCCAGACCGACGCTCGGTCGAGTGGGACGCCCAGCGCCGCCGACACCTGCTCCCGTTCTTCATGGCGCCGATCAACACCCGAGTCGTCGGCCGCAGCGCGACCTTGCACGAGGCCGACGGCGAGACCTACGGCGAGTCCTTTACCTACGAAGAGGCCATGGAGTCCAAAAGCGGCTTGGGTGCTTGGACGATGACCCTCGGTATGGGCGCCGCCGATGCCTTGCTCAAGCGCGCTTGGGGCCGCGCCCTCGTCGCACGGGCCGTGCCCCAACCCGGGCAAGGCCCCTCGACCGCAGCAATGGACGCGGGCTTCTTCCGCGCCCGGTTCACCGCGGAGGCCGACGACGGCAGCCAGGCGTGGGGCCTCGTGGCCGACATGGACGGAGATCCAGGCAACCGCTCGACCGTCCGGATGCTCGTGGCGAGCGCGCTGTGCCTGCTCGAAGACCGCGACCGCTTGCCCGCGCGCGCCGGCGTGCTGACGCCCGCGCTCGCGTTCGGCGAGGTCCTGACCGAGCGACTCGCCGCCGACGGCATGCGTTGGGAGACCGGCACAGGTGAGCTCCCCGTCTGATCGGTGAAAGATCGTCGCCGCACGGCCCCGTGGGTTGCCTTCTGCCGCTCCGTGGCCACGCTGGGGTCATGGAACCGTTTCACCCTGCCCTGCTGACGCGCGCCGCCGAGGCGATCCCGCTGTTTCCCCTACCGGGCGCGGTGCTGTTTCCGCACACCCTGCTGCCGCTGCACGTGTTCGAGCCGCGCTACCGTCGACTCGTCGAGGATGTCCTGACGCGGGACGGTCTGATCGCGGTCCCCTGCCTCGCTCCGGGCCCGTCCGACGACGCCGACGCCGCGCCACCGCTCCTTCCCGTCTGCGGCGTGGGTCGGATCGTGCGCCACGTGGCCCTCCCCGACGGGCGGCATCACATCGTGCTGGCCGGCGTCGCGCGGCTGCGCTTGCACGAGGAACACGCGTCGGACACGCCCTACCGTCTCGCACGGGCGACGATCCTGCAGGCGAGCCCCCCCACCGCACGCCACGCCGGGCTGATGCAGCAAGTACGCTCCTCGCTCGCCACCCTTCCACCTCGACTCCCGCCGATCGCCGAGGCGGTCGCCCAGCTGCTCGGCCAGGACTGGCCCGACGCGGCCTTGCTCGACGCGGCGGGCCACCTGCTCCTCCGCGAACCGAGCCGCCGTCAGGCGTTCCTCGAAGAGGACGTCCCCGAGACGCGCGCCGAAGCCGTTCTCGTCGCCGTCGCCGAGCTGTTCGCGCACTTGGGCGAGGCCGCAGAGGCCTGAGCGTTCAGCCGATCCAAGCGCGGTGAGGGGCTTGCACCACCCGACGAACGCCGCCGACCTCGGTGGTCAACACGGCGCGCGCCGCGTCGACGATCTGGGCCGCGGTGAGGATCTGGTGGTCTTCGAGGTGGACCGACTGGCTGATCGCGGGCAGGTTCCGTTGCCCGAGCGCGCGCGTCGGGGTCCCCGGCAAGGCCTCGACGACAGCCCCTTGAATCGCCCGGACAAACCCAGCGAAGGCGCGGTCTTCCGCGGCGACCAGGAGCCGGCCGGTGCGCCGGACGCTCGCGATCACCGCGTCGAGGTCGGGCGGGACCAGCGTGCGCAGATCGATGACCTCGGCCTCGACACCCGTACCCGCGAGGGTCTCGGCGGCAGCCATCGCCGTCCACACCGCGCGTCCCCACGCGACGATGGTGACGTCCGAACCCTGCCGGCGCGTCGCCGCCTTGCCGAAGGGCACGTAAACATCGGGTAGCGCGGGCACCTCGCCGCGCATGATCTGCTTCTTGAGCGCCGTGATCCCAGCGGCATCCGTCGGCTCATCGGGGAAGGCCGGACCGAGGTTCTGGCGGTACATCCACTTCGGCTCGAGGAACACGACCGGCCCGCGGTACTTCGCGGCCGCCATCAACAGCCCGTACACGTCG
>JBEIFN010000523.1:0-2357 GCA_040382435.1 Alphaproteobacteria bacterium | reverse complement strand
GGGGCGTGAGATGCTCGGCCACTTCTGCCTCGTGCTGCACGGTCACCTGCCTTGGGTCCTCCATCACGGACGGTGGCCGCACGGAGAGGACTGGCTCTACGAGGCCGCAGCACGGACGTGGCTGCCGCTTCTCGATGTCCTCGGCGCGCTCGAAGCCGAGGGGGTCGAGGCGCGTTGGACCGTTGGCATGACGCCGATCCTGCTCGAACAGCTCGCGACGGATCGCTTCCGCGACGGCTTCGAGCGGTGGCTTCGGGAGCGCGTGGAGCGCGCGCGTCGTGACGGCTCCGAGTTCTTTGCCCGCGGCGACGCCCACTTGGCGCGACTCGCCGGGCGGCACGAGGCTTGGCACGGTCGTGCGCTCGAGCAGTTCGCAGCGATCGACCGAGACATCGCCGGTGCGATGGCGCGCGCACCCGGACTCGAGATCCTGTCGAGCAACGCCACCCACGGTTTTCATCCCTTGTTGTTGCACGACGCCTCGGCACGGGCGCAGCTTCGCGCTGGCTTTGCTACGTCCGAGCGTCATCTTGGACGCATGCCGGCGGGGATGTGGCTGCCCGAGTGTGCATACCGACCCGCCGGCCCGTGGACGCCCCCTGCGCTACACGGCGACGTTCGCGCGCGGGCCGGGGTCGCGACGCTGGCGAGCGAAGCAGGATGTTCGTTCTTTTTTGTCGAGACGCATCTGGTCGAAGGGGCGTCGCCCGTCGCGCGCTGGATCGACGGTCGCTGGGTCGCGGTGGACCCCTCCCACGGCAACCACGACTTCGGTCAGATCTGCACGCCTGTGCGGGTCGCCGAGGGCGGCGCGGTCACGGGGGTCTCGGTCCTCGGGAGATGCCCCGACGTCTCCGAGAAGGTGTGGAGCGGCAAGGTGGGGTTCCCCGGCGACGGCCGCTACCGTGAGTTCCATAAGGTCCACGGGATGGCGGGACTGCACTATTGGCGGGTCACGCGCGCCGACGCGCCGCTTCACGAGAAGGACGTCTACGACCCCGACGCCGCGGCGGCGGCCTCGCGGGAACATGCCGAACAGTTCGTGGCGTTGATCCGGCAACGACTCGAAGCGCATCAGCGCGCGCTCGGTCGGCCCGGTGTGGTCTGCGCCCCGTTCGACGCCGAGCTGTTCGGCCACTGGTGGTTCGAAGGCCCCGACTTTCTCCGCGAGGTCGCGCGTGCCTTTGCCCGGCAGGCCGATGTCCGTCCGTCGACGGTCTCCGAGGCCCTCGCGGCGGTGCCCGCGCAGCACCTCGCGGAGCTGCCGCAAGGCACGTGGGGGGCAGGCGGCGACACTCGCGTGTGGTTCAACGACGAGCTCCGTTTTTACTGGGAGGTCGCCTACCGCGCCGAAGACAGGTTCCTCGACCTCTGGCATCGCGTGGCTTGGTCCCAGGATGGGCCCGGCACCGTGCTGCTGCGGATGGCGGCGCGTGAGCTGCTGCTGCAGGCGAGCGACTGGCCGTTCGTCGTCTCGACGCGGGGCGCTGTCGACTACGGGTTACGAAGGATCATGGAGCACGCTGCCTTGTTCGACGACTTGTGCAATGGCGTGGAGGACGCCCTCGCGGGCCGCGGGCCGGACCCGGTTGTCGTGGAGGCTGCCGAGCGGAGCCACCTTCGCGAGCCGGTGTTTCCCGACCTCGATCTGGCCTGGTGGGGCTCGTGATGCGCGAGCTGCGCGTCGATCCGATCCGCGGGACGCGGGTCGTGATCTCGGGCGACCGCGGCGCGCGTCCGGTGCGCCTCACGATGTCCGAGGACGTGGCGATCGGGCCGTCGCAATGCCCCTTCTGTCCGGGTCAAGAGGCGCACACCTGCGCGACCCTCGATGAGGAGGTCGACGCATCGGGCTGGGTGGCGCGCGCGTTCCCCAACCGGTTCCCCGCGCTCGTCGTCGAAGCGGGGGCCGACGCCGGCAGGCACGGTCCATGGGGCGTCGCCGAGGCCCTTGGCGCCCACGAGGTCGTGGTCGAGGGGCGGCGGCACGCACCCGACGGCTTGCTCGATCCTGGCGTGCTGCTCGCCTCGTTGCGGGTGATCTCGCGCCGTCTGCGCGACCTCGCGGGGGACACAAGGTTCCGTCATCTCGCTTGGTTTCGCAACCACGGCGCGCTCGCCGGGGCGAGCCAGCCGCATCCGCACGCCCAGATCGTTGCCTCCGCCCATCCCTCCGGGGCCGTGCTCGATGTCGCCGCGCGGGCCGCGTCGTGGCGGTCTCAGCACGGTCGGCGGGTGTGGGACGACGTGGTCGCGTTTGAACGTGCCGACGGGCGTCGATGGTGGTCCGAGGAGGATGGCGTCGCCACCTTCGTCGCGTACGCGCCGCGCTTCTTCGGTGAGGTGTGGATCGGGCC
>JBEIFN010000522.1:0-2365 GCA_040382435.1 Alphaproteobacteria bacterium | reverse complement strand
TGACTTCGAGGTCTTTTCGGTCGATGGCGGCGGCGGCGGCTGGATCGCGCACCATCTGGCACGCCGCGGTGACGCGCTGTGGGGATGCGCGGATGTCGCTGTGGCGTCGCGCTGCCAGCAGGTGTTCTTCGAGGCGTGGGTGGTGGGCGCGCGCGTCCGCGTCCTGCACGTCGACGCGCAGACGCAGCGTGCTTGGGTGGTGCTCAGCGCGGCCGGCGAGTCGGACGTCCTGTACGCCTGCACGGACCCCGAGAGCGCGCCGCGGTGCGCGCCCGTCGCCCTCGAGCTGCGGCCCCCGCTCGCGCGTCTTCGTGTCGCGTGGCCCACGCCGCCTACGGTGTTGGCGTGCGAGGCGCCGGGGTGTCCGCCGCTCCCCGCCCAGAGCCCGTCGCTACGCGTCGGTTCGGCCGCTGCCGGACAGCTCTGGCTCGAAGCCGCAGCGCCGACCGCGGGGGCCGTCAACCTCTACGCGTGCCGCGACCTCAACACGGCACCGACGTGTGCGCTCGCCGTTCCCGACTGGCTCGCCGTCGACCGCGGGGAGGTCGGGGTCGGCCGGTGGGAGGACATCGCGGTGGTCGACGCGGCGGGCGTGACCTCGTGGGGTCCGGGTGTGCGTGCGACGCGCATCGATGTGGGCAGCGCCGCCGCCCAAGCCGGCTTGGTCGACGGAGACGTGGTGGTCTCGATCGGCGGCTTCGCGGTGTCGCGCGCCGATCAGGCCCGGGCCGTGCTCGGACAGTTTCCGGCGATGCACGAGGTCGTCGTGGGCTTGGCCGACGGGCGGACGCTACGGCTGGTGGTCCCCCGACGGCGCTGAGGTCGCGGCTTGCGGCGTCGGCGGCGCGAGCCACCGCCCCAGCCACGCGAGGTCCCAAGCCACCTTGGCCTCGACCTGGCTCATCCGACGCAGCCCGTGGCCGGCCGACGGGTACACCACCAGCTCCGTCGGCACCTCGCGGTACGCATCGAGCGCGCGGAACAGCGCTTGGGCGTGCGCGGGCGGGACGCGTGGGTCGTCGGCGCCGACGTGGATCAGCGTCGGGGCCGTGATGCGGTCGGCCCGGCGCAGCGGCGACGCGAGCGCGTACGCGGGTCCTTCGCTCCAAGGCTGGTCGCCGTCCATGAAGTTGATCACGTGGCCCGGCGTGTCCTCCAGCGCCCACTGCAGGATCTGATCGACGACGCCAGCGCCGACGATCCCCGCCTTGAGCCGAGGTTCGGCCGTCAGCATGCAAGCCGTCAGGTAGCCGCCGTTGCTCCACCCCATCGCGGCGACCCGCCCCGGGTCGGCGATGCCCGCCGCGACCATCGCGTCGATCCCCGCCCGCAGGTCGCCCACCTCGACGTCGCACTCGCGGTCGACGAGGTCGGTGAGGAAGGCGTCGCCGTAGCCGATGGAGCCGCGGTAGTTGGGGCGCAGGACCGCGTAGCCTTGCGCGGCGAGCAGCCCGTTCGACTGCGCGCTCAGGCGTCGCGCGTAGGCCATGTGGGCGGTGGGGCCACCGTGGATGTCGACGACGAGCGGCAACGGGCCTTGGCTCGCATCCCAGCCGGCGGGGACCTCCAACGTGCCCTCCACGGCGCGTCCGTCGGGGGCCTTCCAGTCGACGACCGACAGCGCCGGCCACGTCCAGCCGCGCGCGTGCGGGTTGAGGTCGCTGAGCGGCGTGAAGGACTTTCCTGCCTTGAACATCCCAAGTTCAGGGAGGGCTGTCGGCGTGTTGACGTCGGCCCACAGCGACACCCCGTCGGCTGCCCACGCCCAGCTTCGGACGACGACGTCGCCCGGCGTCAGCACGCGACGCGCGCCGAACGCAGGGGGCCGCACGCCGTCGGTGCAGGCGACGCGTTCGCGGGCATGGAAGGCTTCGCGCTCACAGAGCGTCGCGCCCTTTGGGGCCCACGCGAGCCCGCCCTCAAGCGCGTGGGCGTCGCCGCTGCGCGGCAGCCGAAACCCCTGCCAGCCGCTATCTGCAGCGGTCACCACCCACGTCTGCGCCGGGTGGCCGTCGTAGTCCACGTGGAACGCGAGCGCTTGGCCGTCGGGGGACCAAGCCAGGTCGGCGAGCCAACCATACGGCGACGGCGCCCCCTGACGCCACGGCGGCGACGCGACGCGTTGCGGGCTGCCCGAGGCCGTGTCTACGAGGACGACGTCGGATCCCCCCTCGCGCGTGATCAGCCGGTCGTCGGGCTCGGTGAGGACGGCGAGCCGCTTGCCATCCAGCGTCGCGTCGAGCGCGTAGATGTGTGCGTCGGCTGCCCACACCGTCGTGACGCGCTCCGAGGTGAGGTCGACCCGCCAGATCGTCGAACGCGTTTGGGGCGCGTGGCCGTAGTTCATGGGGTGCGCCTTGCGGAG
>JBEIFN010000521.1:0-2369 GCA_040382435.1 Alphaproteobacteria bacterium | reverse complement strand
TTCTTCGGCGATGCGACGGACGAGCCCGTGTTCATCAAGAACCTCGAGAACGTCCAGGGTGACGAGCGCGACGTGATGCTGTTCTCGATCTGCTACGGGCCCGACGCGGCGGGCAAGGTCACGATGAACTTCGGCCCGCTGAACCGCAAAGGCGGCGAACGCAGGCTCAACGTCGCGGTCACCCGCGCACGTAAACGGCTCGTCGTGTTCAGCACGCTCGACTGGTCGCAGATCCTCGACCACACCACGGCCGCGATCGGCGTCGCCCACCTCAAGAACTTCCTCCGCTACGCCAAGGAAGGCCCGACCACGCTGCAAGCGCTGACCCACGCGCAGGGTCAGCCCGACTTCGGCAGCCCGTTCGAGGCCGAAGTCTTCGACGTCCTTACGGCGGCGGGCCACCAAGTCCACAGCCAGGTCGGCTGCTCGGGCTACCGCATCGATCTCGCGGTGGTCGACCCCGAGCGCCCAGGCGCGTACCTGATCGCGATCGAGGCCGACGGCGCGACCTACCACGGCAGCCGGGTCGCGCGTGCGCGTGACCGGTTGCGCCAAGACGTGCTCGAATCCCTCGGCTGGCGCTTTCACCGCATCTGGTCGACAGACTGGTGGCACGACCGGCGCGGCGAGTCCGAGCGCTTGCTCGCCGCGGTGGAGGCTGCGAGGCACGCACCGCGACGCGCCATCGGCGTCACCCCCGTGACGAAGGCCGCGCCCACGCCGGCAGCCAGCCCCGCCCCTAGCGCGCCGTCCTTCGCCGAACAGCTCGCGAGTGGCCCCACCCACAAGGAGGCGCCGCAAGGGGCGACGCCCTGGACCCCGCTCCCCACGCGTCAGCCGGCGGGTGACCGCGCCCTGTTCGACGACCCGCGCGCCACCGGCACCGTCGCCGCCACGTTCTGCGACCTCGTCAACCGCCACGGCCCGATGCTGCACGAGACCGCCGATCGCGCCACCGCCCATGCGTTCGGCCTCAACCTCGGCGCGCGCATCCGCAGCCGCATCGCGGACGCCGTCGCCAGCGTGCCCGTCCACCAACGCCCGCGCGTCGTCGACGGGTTCGTCTGGCCCGCCGGCGTCGATCCCAACGCCCCGATCGCGTTCCGCACCGCCGAGGAGGGCAGCGGACGAGACATCGCGGACGTACCCCCGCAAGAGGCAGCGAACGCGGCTGCGTCCGTGCTCTCTGAGGCGATCCGGTGCAGCCGCGACGTCCTGGTGCGCGAGACCGCGTCACGGCTCGGCGTCAGCGCGCGCGCGAAGGGTGCCAAAGAGCGGCTCGAAGCCGCCATCGATCGCCTCGTCGCCGAACGGCGCGCGACGCGCGACGGCGACAAGCTTCAGGCCCCCTGACCCGCGAGCGAGAACCCGTCGGGGATCGCGTACGTGAACGTCCCGCTCGCGACCCGATCTTCCTCGACCCATAGGTCGACGCGAACGTCGGCGAGCCGCCGACCCAGCTTGAGGGTGGTGGCGTTCGCACGAAGAAGCCCGGGCGCTGGCTTGCGCAAAAAGTGCAGGTGGCATTGGCTGGTGACCGCGAGGGCCGCGGGGCCGTAATGCGCCGCAACCCACAGGTAGGCGGCGACGTCGGCGAGTGAAAACAAGGTGGGGCCCGACAACGTTCCGCCAGGACGCAGGTGTTCAGGCCCGGTCCGAACGGCCAACCACAGGCCCGCGTCGTCGAGGCTCTGCATCTCAAACCCGGCGGCAGCCGGCGTCGCGAACGCTTGTTGAAAGAAGGCCCACACCCCATCCGCGTCCAGCTTGCGCATCCGCCCCTCGCGTCGCCGCGATAACGCGCGCCCAACGGAGGACCGCATGCCGCCGCTCGCCCCGCACACGTCCCTGCGCACCCACGACGTGACCAACCAGGTTCCCCCCCGGGGCGACTTCGACCGGTACGCCACCGACGCCACGCTCCAGCGCGCCTTGGCGGCGTTCGCCACGCCGACCGAGGACGTCGCAGCGTTCGGCCAAGTCTGTGGACAGGAGCGGCTCGCCCAGCTCGGTCACGACGTCAACCGGCACCTGCCGGAGCTCGTGCTGTTCGACCGGTACGGGCACCGGCTCGACGAAGTGCGGTTTCATCCCGGCTACCACGAGTTGTTCGCGCTGGCGTGCGAAGCCGGCGTCCACAACGCGGCTTGGACCGGCCGGTCGCACACCACCCACGCCGCGCTCGAGTACCTGTTCAGCCAGGTCGAGGCGGGCATCTGCTGCCCCCTCACGATGACCTACGCGGCGATCCCCGCGCTTCGCCACCAGCCCGAGGTCGCAGCGCGCTTCGAGCCGGGCCTGTTGTCGTCCACCTACGACGGCCGCTTCCTCCCGCCGGGCCAGAAGCGAGGCCTGACCTGCGGGATGGC
>JBEIFN010000520.1:0-2374 GCA_040382435.1 Alphaproteobacteria bacterium | reverse complement strand
CGAACTGCGCGACGGCGGGACCGCGGGTGGGGGCTGCCCCTTCGTCGAGGCCAGGGACCGGCGTCGCGGCTGGCGAGAGCAACGTCGCGCCGGCGCCGCGTGCGAGGGTCCACGAGGTCAGGTTGGGGACCTGATCGTCGCCGAGCGCGATCTGCCAAAGCACCTCGCGATCGACGAGTCGATCGGCGTAGACCGCCGGGTCGACGGGGTCCCAGAACAGCTGGCTCAGCGCGTACAGGGACTGCCGATCCGCCGGACTCTCGATCCCGGCTTCGACGAGTCCCTCGAACGACGACCAGTTCTTGGACCGCTCGAGCATCGTCGACCACGTGGAGCCGCCGACGTGGAACACGCCGTAGCGCAGCACCGCGGGGTCGGCGTTGGCCAAGGTCGTGGCACCTTCGATGCCGCCGAGGCTGATCCCGAAGTAGCGGAGCGCATCTCGCTGACCGAGGCCGCCGAACACGGGGTCGGTCAACAGATCGCCGTCGACGACGAGGGAGGCCAACGCCAGCGTGTTGGCGACCCCCTGGGTCAGCCGGTCGGTCAGCTCGGGGATTCGCCCGAAGTCGCCGCCCACGCCGACGGGGATCGCGAGGTCTTTGGTGGTCAAGCCGCGCCACGTCGTGGCGACGACCACGGCGCCCGCGTCGTAGGCGATCTGGGTCAGGACGCCGTCGGGACCGAGGTACTCGAGGGGGTTGCTGAAGATGCCGTGGCCGAACAACCAGACCGGCCCGCCGGGGGTGGCCGACGTCGGGATGAACGCGACGAGATCGGCGTCCACCTCGCCGTTGACCGTCGGCAGGCCGGTGGCGTCGAGCGTTGCGAGGCCGTCCGCGCCGAGGAAGTTGACGGTGCGGAAGGTGCCGGTCGCGGTCACTGCGACGCGCGGGTCGCTCGCGTCGCCCGGCACGACCTCGTCGAACGTCCAAGCGACCGGGACGGAGACCGCTTGGCGGGCGGCGAGCATCGGCGCGTCGGCGTGGCCGGTCGTCCAGTCCCAGGCGAACACGGCGGTGTCGGCCCCCAGCGCGCGGACCGCGTCGAGCAGCGCCGCGTCGTGGCCCGCTGGTGCGGGATCGTCGGCCGCGGGCGTGCCGTCGACCGCACCCGTGAACCACGACGGCGCCTCGAACGGTGCGCCGTCCAAGGTGCGCACGGCCGTCGTGACGACCGCGGCGATGCGGTGTCCCGGGATCATCGGCTGCATCGGGCGGACCAGCAGGGCACGGATCTCGCCGTCGCCGTCGTCGGGGAAGGCGTCGACCTCGGCGAAGGCGCGCACCTCGACGCCGTCGGTGAGATCGAACAGGCGAACGCTCCCGCCGAAGCCCACGTCGAACGGACCGGGCAGGCTCGTCGGGTCGATCGCGACCTCCGGACGGTACACGCTGGTTTGGACCGGCGACCAGCCGTCGCGCCACCGGAGCCGATCGAGCGGGAGCGCGGTCGTGGCTTGCGGGAGCGCCGGGAGGCCATCGCCGGTGGCCGCGTAGCGGACCGAGGGGAGGGGGTACCAAGCGGGTGCGCTCGGCAGCTCGGTCGCTGCCGGTGTGCAACCCACCAGCCAGAGCGCCGCGAAGGCCGCTGCGCGCGCGCCGGTGCTTGGACCTGACATGATCGCCTCCACCGTCGATCTGTAGCCGATGAAGGCTTCCCCGGCGACCCCCGCTTGAGGTACGCTCCAACGAGGGGGTTGCATGCAGGGTCGTCGTTCTCTCGGGGTCGCTTTGGTCGCCGCGGCGGCGTGCAAGCCCGTCGAGCCGATCGCGCTCGATCTCGACGCCGCCGTGCGGCAGGGGTGGGTCGACTATGGCACGGAGGTCGACTGGGCACCGGTCTTCGAGGCGCTGCAGGGAGGCGTCGACCTCGCCGCGGTCGCCGACAAGCACGTCGAGGCCGAGCTGACTCGGTTGACCCCGGAAGAACAGGCGGTCGCCGCCCTCGTGCCTGCGGACGGCGTGCTGCCCGACCCGAGCCGTGCGCGCGGCCTGCTCTACGTGGGGCGGTTCCCGTGTGACGAAGCGGCGCTCGTCGACATCTTGACCTACCCCGATCAGAACGCGATCTACGACGTCTACGACGCCTACAGTCGCGCGTTCCGCGGGGAGCGCGACCCGTTCCGCACCGGCGACGTCGATCTGCTGGAGTGGGACGGACACATCGAGACGTCGATCCCGCTGGTCGGCAGCTACGTCTACGACTTCGTGAGCGGCGTCGAGCGCGTTGTCGTCCCCGAGACGCACGCTTCCGCCGGACAGAACGCCTATCTGGCTCGGACCTTCATGATCTCGCCGGCTGTCTGGAACGGGCCGAACAAGGCGATGCCGCAGGACTACCAGATGGAGTTCTACGTGCCCACGCCGGACGG
>JBEIFN010000519.1:0-2383 GCA_040382435.1 Alphaproteobacteria bacterium | reverse complement strand
CTCCGCGTAGGTGTAGTCGTAGAGGTGGGCCGGATCGGGGATCGGGCTGGTGTCGGCGAAGTCGTAGGCGTCCTGGCAGATCGCCTTGACGTCGTCGAGGACCGCGTCGAGGGCGGCCGCTTCGACGCCGTGCACGTCGATCAAGCGCTGCCGCGCCAACTCGATGCCGTCCCTCTTCTTCTTCTCCTCAAGCTCGCCTGCCGCGCGGTATTTGGCAGGATCCGACATGCTGTGGCCACGGTAGCGGTAGGTGATCGCCTCAAGGATGACCGGGCCCTCACCGCTGCGGGCGTGGTCGACCGCGGCCTGGACGTTGCGATAGACGTCGACCACGTCGAACGCTTCGAACTGCCAACGCCGCATCCCGACGCCGTCGCCGCGGCGGCTCATGTCGGTGAAGTACGACTGCCGTTCGAGCGACGTCCCCATCGCGTAGAAGTTGTTCTCGCAGAGGTAGACGGCGGGGAGCTTCCACAGCTGGCTCAGCTCGAGCGCCTCGAAGAACGCGCCTTGTTGGGCCGCGCCGTCGCCGAAGTAGGTGAGGCTGACGGTGCCGCGGTTGAGGTACTTGGACGCGAAGGCGGCCCCCGCTCCGAGCGGCACATGCCCGCCGACGATGCCGTAGCCACCGTAGAAGTTGAACGCCTTGCTCGCGAGGTGCATCGACCCGCCGATGCCGTGCGTGATGCCGGTGGCCTTGCCGAACAGCTCGGCCATGATCTCGCGGGGGCTCGCACCGCGCGCGAGGATCTGTCCGTGCTCGCGGTAGCCGGCCACGACCTCGTCCTCGGGCTTCAGCGCGCCCGTCGCGCCGACGGCGACCGCCTCCTGACCGATGTAGAGGTGGCAGAAACCGAGGATCTTCTTGATCGTGTACGCCTTGGCCGCCATCTCTTCGAAGCGGCGCAGCAGGACCATGTCGCGGTAGAACCCGAGCAGCTGCTCGGTGCTCACGGGGTAGCGTTCTGCGAGCGCTTCAGGGGTCGGCGGTTGCCAGGCCGTTTCCATGCGGAGCTCCTCAAGGACGTGAGGCGTAGCCCCTGCGTGCGGCCACGGCAAACGCGCGCGACGGGGTTCGACACCCTCGGCGTCGAACCGTCACTGAGCCCATGCGCAGAGCGAGACGCTGTGGATGGGGCCGGGCTCACCGGGCTGCCACGCCTCGACGGCGCGGGGACTGGACCAGCAGGCCCCCGTCCGCGTCAGTCCCTGAAAACAGGTCTGTGCCTTGCGGAACTGGCCTTGGTTCCAACACAGTCCTGCGGTCGCGCCGTCGCGCTGGATCGACCCGAACACGCCCTTTTGGACCACGACCTCCTCGGCTCCCGAGCACATCGCCACGGCCGGGGGTTGCCCGCCCGGGCAGACGATGCGCATCCGGAGGTCGTCGAATTCGTCATAGCCGGGGTGGCTCGCGAAGTGACACCGCGCGTCGAGGTGGACCACTCCGTCGATCGTGAGCTTGCACATCGCATTGTGGGCTCGGCCGTCGGCGAGGGCGGGCTGCGCGGCCGCGAGCGCGGCGAGGAGGAAGGCGCGGTGCATGGGGCATCCTTGTGCTCGGCGTCAACTAGCCCGTCGTTCTGTGCGCTGCCCCAAACTGTCGCCATCTCGCTCGCTTCGTCACCCTCCTCGACAAAGCGACGCCCATCGCCATAGACGGCAGCGCCTCAGGAGGGCGTCATGGCCACGGTGGAGCAGCTGCAAGCAGGGGATGTGGCCGGGTTCAACGCCACACGCGGCGAGCGCGTCGATCTGTTTGCCGAGGACCTCGCCGAGCTCGTCCTGGACGGCGTGCAGTGGAGCAACGCGCGCCTCGACAAGAGCGATCTGTCGGGCGCCTCGCTCCGGCACGCCCAGCTGATCCGCGCCTCGCTCAACGACGTCGACGCGGCCGATGTGGACATGACGAACGCGATCGCCACCGGCTGCAAGGCCCGCGATGCGTACCTCGAAGGCCTGCGCTGTGACGGCCTCGACGCGACCCACGCCGACTTCTCGGGCGCCACGCTCGACGGGGCGTCGGGTTCGGGCGTCAAGCTTCCGCAAGCCAAGCTCAAGGGGGCCTCGTGCAAGGGCGTCCGCTGGCCGGGCGTCGACTTCGCCGAGGCCGCGCTCGGCGACGCCGTCTTCGAGGGGGCCGACCTCTCGGATGCGAACGTCACGTCGTTGCGCGCGTTCGGACTCAAGGCGCCTTCGGCGAACCTGCGCGGCTGGCGTGGGGCCGACGTCGTCCTCAGCAAGGCCCACCTGTCTGGCGCGGACCTTCGCGGTGCAGCGCTCGCGGGCGCGTCGCTCGCGGGTGCTTCGCTCGTGGGGGCCAAGCTCGGTGACGCGGACCTTGCGGGCGCCGATCTCTCCGGCGCCGACTTCACGGACGCGG
>JBEIFN010000518.1:0-2384 GCA_040382435.1 Alphaproteobacteria bacterium | reverse complement strand
GCTGACGTCAACACGCGAAGCGACACCGGGATCGCCTCGATGTCCTCATCCGGGGAGCCGAGATCGACGGTGACCAATCCCCAGGCGGCGATCGGCAGCGGCAGGCGCTCCGGCAGCACCACCGCCGACGCGGGGTCGACGACGGCGTCCGGAAGCGTCCCCCCCTCGGTCGCCACCGGGTGTGCGGCGAGCGCGACATGCACGGCCGGTTCGAGTCCAGCAGGCACCGGCTCGCGCTGGCTCAACGCGACCCGTGCATCGGGCCAAGCGACCAGCTCGACATCCACCGCGGAAGCGCTGTTCCACGGCGCGAGCGCGACGCGCACACCCGCCTCATCGGGGGGACCCAACGGCACGCAGGAGGACGAGCCGCCGAGGCAAAGCCTCGCGGGCCGTTCGGAGGCGTCCCACAGCGTCGCGCGAACGACGGTTGGGCCAACGACCCGGGTGCGCGTCGTGCCGGAGGCCCCCAACGAGCGCACCGTCCGCGTGGGGACGGGACGAGGCAGCTCCGTCGGCCACGCGATCTCGGCCGCGACGTCGCCCGCCGCCCGCACATCGAGCGTCGTCGGCGTCTCCAAGGCAGGCCCCGAGAGGACCGAGGGAAGGCCCCAAGGGTCGAGCGACGCACGCGAGAGGACGCGACCCTGCGCGTCGAGCCGACGGACCACACACGACGTGACCGCAGCTGGCTCGCGGGCCAAACACCGCACCGACGCTGGCAGGGGGCTGCCCGCAGGCCACAAGACGCCGGGGCCGAGATCCAAGCGCGCGGCGTCGTCCCAGACATCCGGGAACACGACCGGATCGGCACGATCGGGCGACGGCTTGGTCGTCAGGGGGAGCGTCACCGTCGACGTCTCAGTCAGCCCGGACAACGACGTCCACCGACTCCATGCGCGCGCGCTGCCGAGGGCGGGGTCGTCTGCGAACGTGGGGTCGAGCGAGGTCGCCCGATAGGCAGCGATCGCCTGCGCGCCATCGAGGATCTGCGAACGCCCAGCGCGCGCCCAAGCGACGGCTTGGCTCCGCCCGGTCACCCAGCGGGCCAACGCCGCGTAATCTGCCTCAGACGCCGCGGACAGCGCGTCGGGGAGCGCGGCGGGATCGGCGAGGTCCCGTTCGAGGACCCACGCATGGCCCGTCGGCGCCCACCCGACATCGAGGACGCTGCGGAGCGCGTCGGCGATCTGCCGCGCAGCTTCGGCCTCGAGCGCAGGATCTCCCCCCGCGAGCGCGACGTCGCGGCGGGCACCCCGGGGGTCGGACGCCGCCAAGCGCTGCCTCGCGCGTTCGAGGAGCAGCGACCGGCGCAGCTCGGGGTCTGAGGCGGTGGCGATGGCGCGCGCCTGTGCGACGGGATCGGTCGCCGCAGGGACGACGCCGAGCGCCGCCTCCGCCTCGACGGCGACGGACGAAACCGGCGCAGCGTCGAGCGGTGCCCGCCAACGGATCGACGTCGGCGCCGACACCGTCACCCACAGCGTCGTCGACGACGTCGTGACCGGCAGCTCCACGATGCTGACCGGTGAACCCCCGTCCGCGGGCTGCCAGCGGCCCTCCCCCTGCACGGGCGCAAGGACCGTCCCGCCCTCGTGACCGGCACCGTCACGCCAGCGGACTTCGATCGGCTCGTCAGCGACCGCCACGCGGAGCATCGAGGTCGCGGTCGGCGCGGTAGGCAGTTCGAGTTGCCGCCATCCCCCCGGCAGCCACACATCTTGAACCCGCGCGCTGCGCTGCGCCACGCCGCTGGGGACGACACCGTCCCAGGCAAGCCACGCCTCGCAGCCCGTCACCCGAGGCCAGCCCGCATCGGCGGTGACGCGCCGCACGAGCACCGACGAGGTGGGCCGTTCGGCGACCCAGGTGCTCTCTAGGCCGTCATCGAGCCGACAAGGGGCCTTCGCGTCCGGCCCCGGCAACATGCGCAGGAGCAGCTCTTCGGGAGGACGCCCAAGGGTCGGCGCATCGTCGAGCGCGAGCCACACCCTCCCCTCGCCGGCATCGGCCCGACGGACGACCGGCCCGAGGTAGATCGCCGACGTCGCCACTGCACCCCGCAGGTCCGCGGAGACCCACGGACGCTCCGGCGCGACCTCGCGCGGCGGGTCGGGACGCACCTCGACAGCCTTCGGAAGCGGCGCGATCCGCCCGAGGCGATCGACGTCGATCCTCGCGCCGCCGATCCAACCGCCTCCGGGCAGCGCGAGCGTGTGGTCGCCGTCGGGGAGCCAGACATCCCAACGGGCGAGACGAGAGCGCGCCCCGACGTCGCTGGGACGACCGTGCGCGGCCGCCTCGGGCGCCACGACCAGCCCTTCATCGGGGTCGCCCACCAGCGTGCGAGAGGGGGCCACGGGGACACAGGACGGCGCGAGGTC
>JBEIFN010000517.1:0-2385 GCA_040382435.1 Alphaproteobacteria bacterium | reverse complement strand
TGCGCTCGCGTACCTACCGGTTCGCGCGCGTCGCGTGGGTCGGCTGGGACCGCCCCACGTTCCACGAGGGCGCGCCGACCGTTCGCCAAACCGGTGCCTTGAGCACGTTGCCGGAAGCGACCGAGATCATCGGGCTGCCTCAGGAGGAAGACGCGATCCGCGGCGAGCGCGAGACCTCGACGCCGACGAGCTACTCGCCCGAGTGGGTCGCGGTCTACGAGGCGGCGTTCCTCAAGCGCGACGAGGGCGACTACGAGGGCGCTGTCGCCGGATTTCGGAGGGTGATCGCCGCGCGGCCCGATGAGCTGGCCCCGTACATCGGCGCGGCCGGTGCCCTACTCCGTCTCGACCGCGAGGCGGACGCCATCGCCTTGTTGCGCGACGGTGAGGCGGCGCAACCCAGCGGCACCCCGATGCCCGAAGCGTGGTTCCACACGCTCGCCCTCGCCTACCAGCGCGCCGGGGACGACGCGAACCACATCGCGACGCTGGTCGCAGCCCTTCGCCAGAACCCCGAGGCCGACAACCCGCTCCACACGCTCGCCTTTCACCACTTCCAAAAGGACGGGAACGTCTGGGCCGCCCTCGACGACGTCGCCGACGTCCCAGGGATCGAACGCAACCCGCTGTACGGCTACCTGCAGCGGCTGTCCGAGATGACCGAAGGCCGCGTGGACAGCCTGCAGAACCTGATCTCCGACAGCTTCGTCCGCGACATGCGCGCGCTCGCTTCGGCCACCCACGCGTCCGGCGCGCGCTCGGTGTGGACGTCCTACCCGCTGCACGCCTACCCCGAGATCGAACAGGTCGCGCGCGAGCTTGGCATCGCCTACATCGACTTCCGCCCCGAGTTCGCCCGTCGCTTCGAGGACCGGTCGGCCTTCCTCGCCGCCGACGGCTGCCACTGCAACACCGAAGGGTACGACGTGATGGCGGAGTTGATCGCCGAGCGCGTGCTCGAAGCCCTCGACATCGACCTGCCGCCCTCGACGCCCTGAGGGCTGCCAAGACTTCGGCAAACACCTCGCAGCGGCCGCACGCAGGTTATGACGGCCCCCTGTCGAGGTGCTCATGTTGGAAGCCTACCGTGCCCACGCTGCCGAGCGCGCCGCGCTCGGAATCCCCGCCCTCCCGCTGACCCGGGCGCAGGTCATCGACCTGATCGCGCTCCTCGACGCCCCGCCCCAAGGCGAAGGTGAGACCCTCGTCGACCTGTTGACGCACCGCGTCCCGGCCGGGGTCGACGAAGCGGCCGAAGCCAAGGCGGCCTTCCTCAACGACGTGGCGCACGGCCGCACCGCCTGCGCGCTGATCAGCCCCAAGCACGCCACCGAGCTGCTCGGCACGATGGTGGGCGGCTACAACGTCGCCCCGCTGATCAGCCTGCTCGACGTCGACGGATGCGCGGAAGTCGCCGCCGAGGCCCTCAAGCACACGCTCCTGATGTTCGACTACGCCAACGACGTGATCGGCAAGGCCAAGGCCGGCCACGCCCTCGCGGCGACCGTCGTCCGCTCCTGGGCCGACGCGGAGTGGTTCACCAGCCGCCCGGCCCTGCCCGAGGTCGTCACCGTCACGGTGTTCAAGGTCAACGGTGAGACGAACACCGACGACCTCTCGCCCGCCCCCGACGCTTGGTCGCGCCCCGACATCCCGCTGCACGCGCTCGCCATGCTCAAGAACGCACGCGAAGGGATCGTCCCCGACGCGCCGGGCAGCCGCGGTCCGATCGAGCTGCTCGCGTCGCTGGCCGCCAAGGGCCACCCGGTCGCCTACGTCGGTGACGTCGTCGGAACAGGGAGCTCGCGCAAGTCCGCCACGAACTCCGTCCTGTGGTGGACGGGTCAGGACATCCCGCACGTCCCGAACAAGCGCTTCGGCGGCTTCTGCCTCGGCGGCAAGATCGCGCCGATCTTCTTCAACACCCAAGAAGACTCGGGCGCGCTGCCGATCGAGTGCGACGTCTCGGCCCTCGCGATGGGCGACATCGTCGAGATCCACCCTTACGCCGGCAAGGTCGTCAAAGACGGCACGACGGTCGCGACGTTCGCGCATCGCTCCGACGTCCTGCTCGACGAGGTCCGCGCGGGTGGACGCATCAACCTGATCATCGGCCGCAGCCTGACGGCGCGGGCACGCACGGCGCTCGGGCTTCCCCCTTCGACCACGTTCCGCCTCCCCGGTGCGCCCGCCGAGAGCGGCCGCGGCTTCAGCTTGGCGCAGAAGATGGTCGGACGGGCCTGTGGTCTGCCCGAGGGCACCGGCGTTCGTCCCGGTACGTACTGTGAACCGCGCATGACGTCCGTCGGAAGCCAAGACACCACCGGGCCGATGACGCGCGACGAGCTGATGGACTTGGCGTGCCTCGGGTTCTCGGCCGACCTC
>JBEIFN010000516.1:0-2399 GCA_040382435.1 Alphaproteobacteria bacterium | reverse complement strand
GGCGCGTACTTGCACGAGGTCGATGTCGTGATCGCCGCCACCGCGTCAACGCAGCCCGTGATCGGTGTCGACGATGTTCGCCGGGCCCTCAAGGCGAGGCGCTACCGCCCGATGCTGCTCGTCGACCTGTCGGTGCCGAGAAACATCAGCCCCGAGGTCGACACGCTCGAGAGCGCTTGGTTGTTCAATGTCGACGACCTCGGCAAGGTGGTCGAGCGCGGCTTGGCGCTGCGGGCTTCGGCGGCCCAAGACGCCGAGGCGCGCGTCGAGCGTGCGGCCCTCGCCTTTGACGCGCGGCTCGAGCGTTTGGCGGCACACGCCGCGATCGGACGCGTCGTCCGTCGCGCGGAGGCGATCCGCGCCGGGGAGCTCGCTCGTTCCGAGCGCGTTCTCGCCGGCGCCGCGCCTGAGGTGCGCGATGCCGTGGACCGGCTGACCCGCGCGCTGGTCAAGAAGCTCCTGCACGCGCCGATCCACGCGCTCCGGGCGGCTGGCGAGCGGGACGACGCCGAGGCGGTCGCGGTGTTGGTCGGCGCGCTCGCTCAACCTGCCGAGGCCGAAGGGGCCGATGACACCGTCGCCGGGAGCGAGTCAGCGTCGTGAGCGGATGGCTTGGACGAGGTGGTCGACGGCGACGGTGGTGACGGGGCTGAAGCCCATCTCCCGGGCGGCCGCGGCGGTGGTGGGGCCCAACGCCAAGGCTTCGGGGAGCGCGCCGCGCAGGAACCGGCCGACGCGTTGCGCAGCACTCGGTGCCGCGAGGATGACGATGTCGACGGCGGGTGCTGCCGCGAGGGCTTCGCGCAGCCCGGGGGGCTCACGGTTCTCGTAGGCGACGACGTCGTGAACGCGCGCACCGGCGGCCGACAGCGCGTCGCGTGTCCCCGGCGTGGCGTCGGCGGGTCGCGGCCACAGGACGTCCCGTCCGCGGATCTCCCCGAGCGCTGCGACGAGCGCCGCGCCGGTCAGGCCTTGCTCCCCGCCCGAGCTGACCGTCCAGCCCGCCGCTTCGGCCGCCGCGCGCGTCCGTGGACCGACCGCAGCGACCCGACGCGGTCGGATCGGGCTTGCCTTGGCAGGTCCGAGGGCTTCGACCGCCGTGTGGGAGGTGAACAGCAACACGTCGGGGTCGGGGCACGTCGAACGGGCGCGTTCGAGCGCGTCGGGGCGCACCATGCGCGCGACCGTCGGCACCTCGATGACCTCGACGCCGTCGGCACGCAGCGACGCCGCGAGCGGCGCGTTGTCGTCGGCGGCGCGCGTCAGCAACACCCGAAGCGTCATGCCAGCGGACGCTCCCGAGCGAGGTCCTTGGCGATGTTCTTCTGGTGCGCCTCGAGCGTGCCGCCCCCGATCTCGAGCAGCTTGGCGTCGCGCCACAGCCGCTCGACGGGGTACTCGCGGCAGTAGCCCGACCCGCCCATCACCTGAATGGCGAAGTCCGCGACCTGCTTGCCCACCGGGGCCGCGAACAGCTTGACGGCGTCGGAGTTGATGCGCGCGCGGCTGTTCGCGGAGACCTGGCGCGCGGTGTTGTACGTGAAGCACTTCGCGGCCTCGGTCATCGCGTAGCCGTCGGCGATGTACCGCTGGATCTGACCGAACTTGAGCAGCGGCTCCCCAAAGGCCTTGCGCTCTTGGGCATGGCGGACCATCACGTCGACGCAGCGGTCGGCGATGCCGACGCTCATCGCCGCCAGCCCGAGCCGCTCGATCTCGAGGTTGCGCATCATGTGGATCAAGCCGCCGCCGATCGTCCCGACGAGGTTGGCCCCGGGCACGCGGCAGTTGTCGAAGATCAGCTCCGACATCGTGGAGCCGCGCATGCCGAGCTTGTCGATGTGCTGGCTGGTGGAGAAGCCCGGGCAGTCGCGGTCGACGATGAACTGCGTAATTTTCCCTTCGACTTTGGCATACACAAGGAAGCAGAACCCCTCGCAGCCGTTGGTGATGTAGGTCTTGGTGCCGTTGAGGATCCAGTCATCGCCGTCGCGCACGGCGGTGGTGGTCATCCCGATGACGTCGGTCCCGGCACCCGGTTCGGTCATGCCCATGCCGCCGATCCACTCGCCCGTCAGCACCTTCGGCAGGTACTTCGCCTTCTGGGCTTCGGTGGCACCGAAGTAGAAGTTGTTCACGAACAGCAGCGCGTGCGCGAGGTAGGCGAGGCAGAAGCCAGGGTCGGACTTGCTCAGCTCGTGATGGACGATGACCGAGGCGACGGAGTCCATGCCTGCGCCACCGTCCTCGGCGGGGATCGTGATGCCGAGGACGCCGAGATCGCCAAGCTTGCGAAATAGCTCGACGTTCAGCACCCCGAGGGCGTCGTGCTTGGCAGCTTGAGGCTCCACTTCCGACGTCGTGAAGTCCGCGATCATCTGGCGGAGGGCGGCGTGGTC
>JBEIFN010000515.1:0-2399 GCA_040382435.1 Alphaproteobacteria bacterium | reverse complement strand
CGACGCGCTGGCGGCCGAGCTGTCGACCTTGCGCACCGAAGCCACGGCGCGCGGCGGCACCGACCGGGAGTTCGTCGCCTGGTTGAGTCAATGCACCCAACTCGAACGCGAGATCGAGTCGCAGCGCGACGCGCTCGCGACACTGGAGCCACGTGTGGTCGGTCTCGCCGATGACGCGGCCGATCTCGCCTCCGAGGCGGCGCGGGGAAGCATCGCGCCGGAGGACTGGGCACGTTGGACGGCGTTCGCAGGCAGGATCCAAACGCAGGCCGGGGAAGCGTCTCAGGCCCTCGTCGCGCTCGATCGACGGGTCGCCGTGCTCGCGGACGCGGTCGCGGCGGCGCGGTCGGGAGGGCCTCGATGAGCCGGGGGCGGTGGGCGCTCGCGGTCGTCGCTTGCCTTGCCGGGCGCGCGGGCTGGGGGGCCGAGACCTCCGACGCGATCCTCGATCTGCTCGCCGACGAGCTCGGGCGCGCGATGACAGCGCGCGCGCAGGCCGCGGCGCCACCGTACTTTTTGGCCGCGGAGATCGAGGACACCTCGTCGATCACGCTCCGCGCCGAGGACGGTGCGCTCCACGGCGTGAACCGGCAGTCGTTCCGACGTGTCGACGTCGATGTCCGTCTCGGCACGCCGTCGCTCGACAGCAGCCACGCGCTCCGGACGGGGGAGGACGACCGGGTCACGGCGGGGCGCGCGCTCCCGATCGGTGACGACCTCGGGGTGCTGCGCCGAGACCTCTGGCGCGAGATCGACGCTTCGTTCAAGCTCGTCGAGAAGCGGTGGCCGCGCGTCCTCGCAGACGCCCGGACGCTGGTCGGCGAGGAGTCCTCGTGGGACCTCGCCCCGGCGCCGGTCGTGGTCGATGTGGGCGGCATCGCCGCGCTCCCGGACGTCGAGGCCACGTGGGTGCCCGTGCTGCGCGCGGTCTCGGCGACGTTGGCCGAGGGTGGCGTCGTTCGCGATGGCGCGGTCGAGCTCTCGGCGAGCGCGACGACCTCGCGGTTCGCCTCGACCGAGGGCACGCGGATCCGTCAGTCCCGCCTACAACTCACGCTGAGCGTGAGCCTCGACACCGTCGCCGACGACGGGTCGGTGCTCGATTTGTCGACCATCTTCGTCGCGACCTCACCGGAGGGGCTCCCTTCGCCCGCGCGTCTCGCCGACGAGGTGGTCGCGCTGCGTGACCAGCTGATCGCCCTGCGCGCGGCGCCCGAGCAGGAGCCGTACAGCGGCCCCGTCCTGCTCTCTGATCGCGCCGCGGGCGTGTTCTTCCACGAGGTGTTCGGCCACCGCATGGAGGGGCATCGGCTCAAGCGCGTCGACAACGCGCAGACCTTCCGCAGTCGGGTGGGGACGGCGATCCTGCCGAGCTTTCTGTCGGTCGTGGACGACCCTACGCTCAAGACGCGGCTCGGCACGCCGCTGAACGGTGCCTACGCCTACGACGACGAGGGCGTGGCGGCGCAGCGGGTCGAGCTCGTCCGCGACGGCGTGTTGGTGGGCTTCTTGCAGAGCCGCAGCACGGTGACGGCCGCGGACCGCAGCAACGGGCACGGTCGGCGATCGAGCGGCAAGGCGCCGGTCACCCGTCAGGGGAACCTGATCGTCGAGAGCGAGGTCTCGCTCTCGGAGGACGCCCTACGCCAACGCTTGCGTGCCTTGGCCAAGGAGCGAGGGCTCGCCTACGGGTTGTACGTCGATCGCATCCAGGGCGGGTTCACCTTCACCGACCGCGGGACGCCGAACGCCTTCAACGTCGACGTCCTCGTCGCGTACCGCGTCTTCGTCGATGGTCGGCCTGATGAGCTCGTCCGAGGTGTCGACCTCATCGGGACGCCGCTCGAAGCGTTCGGTCAGATCGTCGCGGCCGGCGTGCCGACGTCGTTGTTCAACGGCGTCTGCGGCGCCGAGAGCGGGTGGGTCCCGGTCAGCGCGGTTGCGCCGCCGATCCTCGTTCGGCAGCTCGAGACCCAACGCAAGGAGAAGGGGCAAGAGAGGCCTCCCTTGTTGCCGCCGCCTGTTGTGGAGGTCCCGTGATCGGGTTCGCATGGCTCGTCGTGCTCGCCACCGCGGGCGAGGTGGCGACGTCGGACGATGCGTTGCTCGACGTGTTGGCCCAAGGCGCGGAGCGTGCGGTGTCGTCGCTGACGCTCGACGGGCAGCGTCCGGTGGACGCCGTGGTGGCGGCGAGCACGGAGCGGCGGTGGTCGGTCGTCGCCGAGCTGGGCACACTGTTTCGACAAGGCGAGGACGTGCGGCGTCCGGGCTTGGTCGAGGTCATCGTCGGGGAGGACGGGCGGACGTCGAGCCGCTTTCAAGGCCGGGGCGGTGGCTCTCGGTTGCGTCCTTCGTTCGTCGTCGAGGACGTCCCAGCGGCGCTGGCGCGAGACCTGTGG
>JBEIFN010000514.1:0-2400 GCA_040382435.1 Alphaproteobacteria bacterium | reverse complement strand
GGGCACGGTTCTCGGCGTTGATGGTGAACTCCCACAAGGGCGTCCACGGGCTGCGCGTATCGCCCAGCACCGCGCGGGCGCGCCACCAGTAGGTCTGGTCCTCGAAGAGCAGGCCCTCGGGCGGCGACCAGCTCACGGTCGGCGCGTCACCGCGCGCGATTCGCTCGCTCGAGACGACCGCCGACTGGGCCTCGACGTCGTTGAAGATCACGAACTCAAGCGAGATTTCGGCGTTGGGGGTCTCGCCGTCGCGGGGGTCGACCTCCAGGACCGGCAACTGCACGAGGAGGTCCTGGCCATCGAGCGGCGAGACGGGCGTTGGCGTCGGCGGGCCGTCGTATGTGTTCGGGTCGCTCCCCCGCGCGAGCTCTGCGGCGTTCGTGAGGCCGTCATCGTCCGGGTCGTCGTTCGGGTTCAGGCACGGGGTGGCGTCCTCGCACTGAGCGGCCTCCCACGTGTCGGGCAGCCCGTCGGCGTCTTGGTCGCGCGGCAGGACATTCACCGTGAACTCATGCGTATCCACGCCGCCATCGCCGTCGTCGACGCGCGCGCTGAAGCGCAGCGGCGAGCTCAGAAAGTTCTCGTAGCTCGGCACCCACAGGACCAAGCCAAACGCGGGGTCAATCGATACGCCCGCGGGCGGGTCGAGCAGGCTGTAAACCAAGGGGTCCGCTGCGCCCGCCGGGTCGTCCGCAGGCACGACGTAGTTGAACGGCTCACCCTCTGTCGCCGTCAGCTCGACGGCGACGTCCGCGATCTGCGGCGGCACGTTCCGCACGACGACGCGCGCCTGCGCCTGACCGACGCCGCCGTCCTCGTCGCGCACGGTGAGCGTCACGATGGTCACGCCGTTATCGAGGGCGGGCAGCGCGCGCTCGAACTCCGGCGCCCCGGTCACGTCCACCCGCCCGTCGCCATCGAGGTCCCACTCGAAGGTCAACACATCATCGCCGGGGTCGAAGACATTGACGGTCAGGCGCGTCTCGCCTCCTTCGTTCTGCGGTGAGTCGCTCTGCAAGCCGACGGTCGGGTTCACGTTCGCGACCTCGACGCGCTCGAAGAAGCTCGAGAGCGCGCGGCCGTCGTCAACGATGCAGCGCACAATGAAGGCGCCCTGGTCCGGCCAAGTGTGGGGGATCTCGACGATCGGCTGGCCCGTGATGGGGTCGGGCGCGCCCGGCAGGCCCTCAATGTCGACCACGCCGTCATCCTCGAAGTCGAAGGCGAACACGAGCGCGTCACCACCGGCGTCGCGGGCGCGGCACTGCACGATGGCCTCGCGACCCTCTTCGACCGCGCCGAGCACGCTCACCTGCGCGATCGGCTCGACGTTGCGCACAAGGACCTGCCCCGTGATCACGGCGACGCCGCCGTCGCCGTCGCGCACGCGGCACGCCACGGTGTACGTCCCCTCGTTCTGGATCACGTTGGCGACGGTCGTGAGGTTCGTGTCCTCAAGGTCATAGAGCCCGTCGCCGTCGAGGTCCCAGTCGTACTTGAGCACGTCGCGCCCCGGGTCAGACGCCTGCACGACCAGCTCGAAGCGCTGCCCCTCGTCGACCGCCTCGGGGACCGTGAGCGTCCCGAACGGGTCGGCGTTGCGGACCTCGACGGTCGTATTGCCGATCGCGCGGCCGTTGTCTTCGTCACGGACCCGCACGCCCACGAAGTAGCGACCCTCGTCGGTGAACGTGTGCTGCCGCGCGCCCGACGGCTGGTCGACGACATCGAAGGCGCCATCATTGTCGAGGTCGAAGCTGTACGTCAGCGTGTCCGCCCCCGGGTCAGTCGCGGTGACCGTGAGCTGCACGGGCGAGCCCTCAAAGACGGGGCCGCTGTTCTGAACGGAGACAATGGTCGGCGCCGCGTTGATGATCGAGACGAAGACCTCGTCGACGGTCTCGGCGCCATCGTCGTCGCGCAGGCGAACCACGGCTCGGTATTGGCCGTTGTCGGGGTAGACGTGCTCCACGCGGTCGAGGCCGAGCCCTTCGAGGTCCCACACCCCGTCGCCTTCGAAGTCCCATGCGTAGGTGATCGGGTCTTGGCCCGGGTCCTCGGCCACGAGCTGAATCGACACGGGGCTGCCCTCGAGCACAGGCGCCGTCACGACGTCGAAGATCTGCGGCGCGACGTTGCGCACGAGCACGCGGAAGCGGGACTCGCCCTGCCCGCCGTCGTCGTCCGTGACGCGCACGCGCACCTCGTAGTCGCCATCTTCGAAGTAACGGTGCGTCAGGCGGTTCGTGCCCACAGAGAGCTCGTCATCCTGGCCGTCGCCGTTCCAGTCGAAGTCAAAGATGAGCGCGTCCGCGCCCGGCTCGAGCACGCTCACGTCCACGGTGAGCAAGCCGCCCTCGTCGATCGGCGAGTCGGTCTGCACAGAGGTGACCGTAGGCG
>JBEIFN010000513.1:0-2401 GCA_040382435.1 Alphaproteobacteria bacterium | reverse complement strand
GTGGATCGCCGCCGCCGGCAGACGTCCGCCCTCCTCGGCCTGCGCCTCGATCAGCGAGCGCAGCAAGGCGCCGTGCTCCTCCATCCACCCGGCCGGGAGCGCGCCCCAGGTACCGTCCGAAAGGCGCACCAGCGGCGTCGCCCCGCGGCCCATCCGCTCCGCACGGGCGTACGCCCGCAGTGCGTCCGTTGCGCTCGCGGTCGCCTCTCCGAGTCGAAAGCTGACCGCAATGGTCAAGCCGCCCTCCACGGCGCCCGCGACCACCTCCGGAACGAGGACGCCCTCGGCGATGCGCGTCCGCACGGCTCCGCGCGGCGTCACGCCCGTCAAGGGCACCTTGTGGAGCAAGATCTCCTCGGCCTCCGCCGGCGACCACAGCCGCGCCTCGCCGACGACCAAGCCGGTGCGGTCGAAGAAGGCGCGCGAGAGCTGCCGCTCGGCGCCTTCGTCCCGAACGACGACCACATCCCCGTGCCGCTCGACGTGCCCACTGCGGACCACAAGGACGGCGGGCTCGCCGTAGACGAGGCACGGCGCGAGGACGACGCCGTCCGGCTCCTCCCGGACATCGAGCACGACGCGCGGCACCAGATCCCCCGCCTGTGGCAACCGAGCCGTCTCGACCCGGACCTCGAGTCCCTTCGCCCGCAAGAACGGGACGTAGCGGGTCGCGAGCCACCCTCCCTGATCCCGGCGATAGCGCCCCGCGTCGCTGCGCGCGTCGAGCGCTGCGCGCTCCGCCGACGTCAGGTCCGGGCTCGCCACGGGGTGAAGCACCCCGTCTCGCACGGCGGCACCATGAAACATCGCCGCCCATCCCGGCGGGCGGTACAGCCCGACGCGAAAGCCCTCTCCGTCGTCGGTGACGCGCACGATCAACGCGACCGGCGCCGACGACAGACGAATCGGTGCTCCGTCCAGCGTCGCCTCGGCGCTGCCCTCCAGATCGACGAGGATCTGTCGAAGCAGGGCCTCCTCGAGCGGGCCGCCGCGATGCAATGCCAGCCGGGCCTCCACGGTGACGTCCCACCGCTGCGCTTGGTACGTGCCGTCCGCCAGCGTCCCCCGCCAAGGCTCCACGCGGCCATCTGGCCACCGCACGGCCCGCGCGAGCGCCAACCGCGCGCCCTCGGCGCGAAAGTCATAGCGAAGGCTCACCCGGTACTTCGCGTCGGGGACGGGCAGCGGGTCGCCCATCTTGACGCCGCGCGCAGCCGCGATCGCCGCGGCGCAAACATGCACGCACGGAAGTGTCAGACCGCAATCGCAGCCCCAGTCCGGATCTGCCGGCCACAGGTAGACCTCAAACGGCGCAGGCCTCCCGCGGGCCTTGACCGTCAGCACCCACTCTGCGTCGTCCGCCGAACGCCCCTCCACCGCGCCCTCGCGCGCGAGCTGGACGGCGTGCGTCCAGATGCGCTCGTCGACCTCGTCGCGCAGCGTCTCGACCAACTCGGCGAGCGTCATCCCACACCTTCTGCGGACCGGCCCTAACGCGGGACCACCCACGTGCGGTGGCCCCTCGATCGTGGCGCGCTCAGTCCTTGGCCAACGCGTCGAGCTCGCCGGTCTCGTACATCTCCATCAAGATGTCCGAGCCGCCGATCAGCTCCCCGTTGGCGTAGAACTGAGGAATCGTCGGGAAGTTCCCGTAGGCCTTGATGCCCTCGCGGATCTCGGGGTCGGCCAGCACGTTGACAGCCTCGAACGGCACACCGAGCGCGCGGACGACGTTGACGGCGCGCATCGAGAACCCGCACTGCGGGAAGTCGGGCGTGCCCTTCATGAACAGCACGAACTTGTTGCCCTTGACCAACTGGTCGATGCGGGCGTGGATGTCGGACATGGCTACCTCCGAAAGTTTAGGATCGACCGGCGCCGTGGGGCCACCGCTCGGGGGTGTAGGTGCGCAGCGCCAAGGCGTGGATGTCGCGCCGCATGTGGTCTCCGAGGGCACCGAACACCAGCCGCTGCTGCGCCAGCAAGCCCAGGCCCACAAAAGCCGACGAGGTCACCTCGGCCGAGAAGTGCTCGCCGTCGTTGGCGTCGTCGCGAACGATCGCGGTGCAGTCGGGCAACGCGCCCTCGATCAACGACTGGATCCGGCTGGCTGAGAACATGACGCGCCCCCCACAAGAATCCCCTCCTACTCGCCCATCGGACGCAGGCAAGCCCTGCGACGCGCCTCACCAACTGCGGACATCCACAGACTTGACGGTCGCGGACCGTTTGGGGCAACGTGAGGCCCTCTCCGCGGAGTATCCATGCGCGCCCTGACCCTTTGGCTGGCCCTCGTTCCCACGGCACTGGCCGATGACCTGCCCCTGTGGGACCAGCGCACCTTCACCGACCCGATGGACGGCTCCGCCGGCGGCTGGACCGCCGGCATCGACGAGGACCC
>JBEIFN010000512.1:0-2403 GCA_040382435.1 Alphaproteobacteria bacterium | reverse complement strand
TGATGAAACAGGTACAGCACCTTCACGCCGGCGGCGGCACACAGGGCCTGCGCGTATTCCGGGTAGGCGTGCCCGTACTCCATCTTCGTCAGGTACTCGTCGTAGTCGTACATCGTATCGAAGATGACGACATCGACGCCGCGGATCGCCTCGATGAGCCGCATCTCCGCGCTCGTCGGATCGGCACCGGCCGCCACGCCCGTTCCTGGCGGGGCGAGGGGCTGCGTGTCGGTGAGGTAGGCGACCGCACCCGTTGAGCCAGTGACCTTGTAGCCCAAGGAGCCTCCGGGGTGCGCCAAGCGGATCCCTTCGACCTGCCACGGTCCGATCTGCCACGGCGACGCCGGTTGCACGGCGAAGTATTCGAGATGCCGCCCCAGCTCCGCCAGCCGAAGCGGGTGCAGGACGCCGTTCATGAACCGACCGAGGCGCTCTTGAACCTCTGCGACGTCGGCGGCCGGAAGCCCGACGCGGACGCGCCAGCCCGGAGCGAAGATGGGGGCGAAAAACGGAAACCCGAGCACATGATCCGCGTGCAGATGCGTGAACAGCAGCACCACATCACGCGGATGGTCAGCCACGGCCTGCGCCTCGGCGACAAGTGCCGCTCCCAAGGCGCGGGCACCGGTGCCACCGTCGAACACCAGCGTGGGTGCGTCCGGCGCCGAGATCGAGACGCACGAGGAGTTGCCCCCGTACCGGACCGTCGCAGGCCCTGGCGAGGGAATTGAGCCCCGGACCCCCCAGAAGGTCAACTTCACCGGTGCGGCTCCCTTGGCACGCAGCCGCGTGCCGCGACCTGAGCGCGCGGTGGCGTGCCCAGAGTCTCCGTGTACCGAAAATCGGCGGGCTTGTCCAGCGTGGTGCGCGCTAGGTGCTCGATCCAACGTGGTTCGCGCCCTCGACGCCCGAGAGCGCCTCGATGAGCGCGGCGTCATCGGACGCCTGTTCGGCACGCTCCAGCGCCTCGTTCGCCTTCCGGAGCTGGTCCAGCAGCAACGCCAACAGCGACTCACGCCAAAAGATGCCCATCTCCGAGGACCAACGCCGTTCCCGCATCTCGCTCGCCGGGAGCTTCCAAGCGAGGCCGTCCGTGAGCGCGACCAGCGTCGCACTGCGCGGCGTAGCGTCGATCATGGCGTTGATCCCCACGAAGGCACCCGTCCCAACCGTCGCGAGAAGCTCCGCGCCTCCGGAGACGGCTTCGCGGAGGACCTCGACCTCCCCCTCGGCGATCAACAACGCCGAGTCGCCGGCCTCACCCTGGCGGACGACGACGGTCCCAGCGTGCAACTTCACCGGCTCGAAGCAGTCCGCGAGCTGGAGGAGCATGCGCTCCGGCGCGTCGGCCATCCGGGGCAGACCGCGGAGCAACGAGAGCGGACGAGGTACATCGGCGGGCGGCTCGGCACGCAACCGCCCCAGCACCAACTGGAACCAGCTCGGCTCGCGCAGCGCGCGCGGCGCGGACCGGCCGACCTCGGCAGCGCGCGCGTTGGTGCGGCGGATGCGCGCAAGCACCTGAAGCGTGCACTCGTGGAGCAACAAGCTGTACAGCCCGCGACGCGGACGCTCCCCGGGGCGGACGTCGTAGTCCGGGTCGAAGATGTCGAGCCGCCACGGCCGACGCAGAAACAGATCGTGCTGGTCGACCTCACGGTCCCGCTCCGCTTGCAGAAACGACCGCGGGATCAGGATGACCTTGGCAAAATCGGGTGCGTAAACGTCGACCTTCGACGGCTCACCGTAGAAGGCGGCAGACTCCCCGAAGACCTCACCCGGCTTGACCGACCCGATCGCCACGTCGCCGACGCGGACCGAGATCTCTCCGTCGAGCAGCAAGCCCAACCCTTTGGGCACCTGCCCAGCGCTCCACAGCCGCGTGTCGCGCAGGGCAAGGACCTGGACGTTGTCGGCAAAGTTCTCGAGCTGCGTGCGCGTGAGCGCCGAAGCGAGCGGCAGCCGCTTGAGCTCCATCATAGCGTCCGACATCAGCCCCCCTTTGCAGTTGCGCGCGCCCTAACCAAACGCCCTGTCCGGTTCCATCGCCGAAATCCCGGCTCCGCGTCCCACCTCCTTGCAACCCCGCTGCCAGCGGGGTGAACGTGTTGTTGCACCCCCGAATCGTCGCCAAAAGTGACGGCCTGTCGCGGACCGTGGCGGGTCGTTGGCGGCCCCCCTACGTCGGTTACCGCTCTCGGCGGAGGCCCGATGCGACCGGTGCGCCCGACGACCCACGCCCTCGGTGCGCGACGCGCAGCCTCGGACCTCGCCGCTTCGGGGTTGCTGCCCTCGCACCTCGCAGCCGCCGTGCGTCGCGGGGGCATGACGCTCCAGGTGGCGCTGGCACGAGCCGCTTGGGAGGCGGAGGTCGCGGCGTTGACGCGTCGGCACGGACTCGAC
>JBEIFN010000511.1:0-2422 GCA_040382435.1 Alphaproteobacteria bacterium | reverse complement strand
TCGAACGACCCCTCCTCGGTCGGCGCCAACCTGGCCGCGTACAGGTCGCCCGCGCTGAGGTCGTTGCGCCGATCGGCGACGAAGAGGAACAGCCCGCCGTTGGGGCCGTCGTCGCTCAGCAGCACGGTGCGTCCGTCGGGGAAAACGCTGCCGAGCTCGTGGCTGAACCTGCCGAGCGCCGGGTGCAGCGTGGAGGTGAACGCCGTCGTCGGGCCGCGCCGTTTCGGGGTCACCTCCGGCATCCAGCCGTAGCGGTAGGGGTCGACCTCGGACATCGGCACGCCGAGGTAGGTCCCGAGCCGGGTGTAGCCGTAGTGGTCGTTGGGGGGCTGGCCGCCGAGCGCGCCGATCGCGCGGGCCTCGGGCTCGTACTCTTGGCTGGAGAGCAGCGTGTTCCACGGCGTGACGACGCCGGCGCAGTGGTTGACCGCGCCGTACGGGGAGGCAGCCAGCGGCAGGGTGCGTTGGACGTGGGCGATCCCCGCCGGGTCGAACGTGAGCTGGGTGGCGTAGAGGGCCGAAGGGATGCACTCCACGTGCTGCAGCAGCCACGTCTCGCGCCCCACCTCGAGGACGGCGCCGAAGTCCGCGCCGTCGCAGGTCAACGGCGCGCCCGCCTCGTCCACCATGACCTGACCGGCCCGGTCCACGACGACGCCAAACGGAACGCCGCCGATGGGCTCCCCGGTGCGCGTTAGGGTCTGAAAGGTGAGCGGCCGCGAGACCCCGTCGATGACCACCGACGGGCTGAAGCGGACCATCGAGCGCTCCTCTAGCGTCTCGGGGGCCGCGAGCGGCGCGAACTGCACGTCGTGGGCGGTCGGCGCGCGGGGGCCTGCAAGTGCGACGGAGAGTAGCAGGAGCGGCAACATCGGGCCTCCGGTGGCGGCTACGTATCCCGGTCACTGGACGCGCTGCGCCATCGCACGTCACGACCCTGCGGCGAGGACGCGACGGCTCCGCGACCAAGGTAAGGGGTGGCAGGGGAGGGGAGATGGGGCTTGCGGGCACGATCGTAGAGCGGGTGGCGGCGCTCGCCGCCGTCGGGCGTCGGCCGTTGGTGGTCTTCGACCTCGACAGTACGCTGATCAACACGTCGCACCGCCACCTCGCGATCCTCCGCGCGTTCGCCGAGGAGGACGGCGATCCGGCCCTGCTCGCCGCGGTGACCGACCTGCACGCCTCGGACTTTGGCTACGATGTGGATGGGCCGCTGCGCGCCACCGGCCTGCTCCATGCGGCCCGCGCCAAGGCGTTGGAGCGGTTTTGGTGGGATCGGTTCTTCCACCCCGACTGGCTCGTCCACGACCGGCCGTTGCCCGGCGCCGTGGCGTTCGTCGAGGCCGTCTCCGCCGCGGGAGCGCTCGTCGTCTACCTGTCGGCGCGGTCCGCCCGGCGGCTCGGGGACGCGACGGTGCTCAGTCTGCATCGGCTCGGTTTTCCGTTGTTTCGAGGCTCGGAAATTGTGATGCTTCGCGGCGAGGACGTCTCGGACACCGCGTTCAAGCTCGGCGCCTTTGGTCGGCTGGACGCGTTGCACGGCACGGTGGTGGCCACCTTCGAGAACGAGCCGGGTCACCTCAACGCGTTTGCCCGCCACTACCCGGAGGCGGTCCACGTCCTGATCGACACGTGTCACAGCCACGCGGCACCGCCGCTCGACGCCGGCCTGCCGCGTATCCGGGACTTCAACGAGCTGTGAGCTTGATCTAAATCGGCTTATCCGCGCTCGCCGTCGCGGAGGCTTTGCAGCTCGCCGTCGCGGAGGGCGCGGACGGTGTCGGTCGCGCCGCCGACGAGGACGGTGCGGACGAACACCATCGGGAACGTCGGCCATCCGGCCCAGAGCTTGACAGCGAGTCGCTCCTTCCAGCCGGTGAGGTAGTTTCCAATATCCAGATCGTGGTGAGGGACCCCGGCTTCGTCGAGGGCCTTGCGGACGCGCGCGACGTGGGGGTTCCAGCCCATCCCGATCACGACGACCTCGTGCATCGCGATCGCGTGCTTGACCTCATCGACGGTCTGCTTGTGAAAGTCGGCTTGCGCCGTTCGTGCGGCGGCGGTGGCGCGGGAGGGATCGTGAAGGGGGCGTTCGCGCATGCGGACCTCAGCGGTTGACGACGTGGATGCCGTGCAAGTGGCGGAACCGGCCCTCGAAGTCGAGGCCGTGCCCGACGACGAACTGGTCGGCGATGACGAAGCCCACGTGGTCGGCTTCGATGGGGACGGTGCGGCGCTCCGGCTTGTCGAGCAGCACCATCGTCGTGATGCTCCGCGCGCCGGCGGCACGGACGAGGTCGACCACGAACTGCAGGGTGCGGCCGGTGTCGAGGATGTCGTCCACGACGAGGACGTCGGCGTCCTCCAGCAACACGCGGGGTCCGAACGTGTGCACGACCTGACCGGTGCTCTCGGTGCCGGC
>JBEIFN010000510.1:0-2426 GCA_040382435.1 Alphaproteobacteria bacterium | reverse complement strand
GTCGGCCGCCGCGGTCACGGCGGTGACCATCGCCGCGTTGAGGGTGGGGTGGACCTGGAAGACGGCGCCGGGGCTCGCGCGGAGACCGCTGTGGCCGACGGCGAGATCGAGGGTGGGGTCGCCGGCGAGCGCGCGCCCGTCGAGCGCCACCGCCCCGAGCTTGGCGATGCGTCGGCGCGCCGGTTCGGCCCATCCGTCTCCTTCGAGCGCGAAGACGACGCGTGCGCCGTCTGTCCGGAGTTCGAGCCGCGCGCCGTCGGCGACGTCGGCCGAAACAGCGTCCGAGAGTTGGGGGAGCACATGGCGAAGGGTGGCGTGTGCGATCTCGCAGTCGCGGATCGGCACCGGCAGGTGGCTTCCAGCCGCGCGGTACGACAGGCGGCCGTCGTGGACGTGGAGCTGGATGCGCGCGCGGCCCACGCCGGGGTCGGCGTGCCACGTGGGGGGGACAGAGAGGTCGAGGACGCGCTGGACGAGGGCGAGCAAGCCTGCGGTGCGCCGTTCGGGCCGCCATCCGGCGAGATCGCACCCGCCGCACGCCGCTGCGACAGGGCACGTCGGAGGCACCGCGTCGGGGGATGCGAGCCGTCGGGAAGGGGGCTCGCCTTCGTTGTACGCCCAAACCTCTCCGGGGACGGCGCCACGGATGCGGACCCAGCGTCCATCGTGAACGCCTCGGCTGTGACCGTCGAGGTCCAGCTCGGTCATCTCCACGTTCATCCGAACTCCGCGCGGTCATCGGCGACCACGATGCTGCCATGGGCCATCCGGGAGGGGTCGAAGGCCATGACCGCGTCGTGAAGGTGCTTGGGCCCGTGGACCCCGAGCCACGGTAGCACGCGCCGCCACACATCGTCGGGTGAGGCTCCGGCCTGCCGCAACGCGGCGATCGCTTGTGACCCGTGGCTCTTTCCCAACTTCCGCCCGCTGACGTCGACGAGCATCGGCGTGTGTAGCCACGAGGGCGGTGGTGCGTCGAGGGCCTCGTAGAGCCGCACCTGCGCGCCGGTGGCGACCAGGAGGTCCCCGCCGCGGACCACCTCGGTCACCCCGTCGCGGATGTCGTCGACGACCACCGCGAGCGTGTAGGTGCAGACGCCGTCGAGACGTTGGAGGACGGGGTCCCCCAACGTGGTGGGGTCGACGTGTTGCTGGCCGAGCGCGCGGTCGACGAACGTGACCTCGCCCTCGGGCAACCGCAGCCGCACGACCCCGTCACGGTGGAGCCGATCGCGACAGGTCCCGGGATATGGCCCTGACCAGTCCCGACGCGTGCAGTGGCAGGCGTAGGTGTGAGGCCGCAAAGCGGCGAGGGCCTCGGCGTAGGAGCGGGTCTGCTGGGGCGGGGTCTCGACGTCCCACGTCAGGCCCAGCCACGCCAGATCCTCGCGGAGTCCTTGGGCGAGGTCGGCGCGCGCGCGACCGACGTCGACGTCCTCGATCCGCAGCACGACGCGTCCGCGGGCCTGTCGGGCGCTCAACCAAGCCGCGCCGAAGGCGACGACGTTGCCGAGGTGCAGGCGCCCGCTTGGCGTGGGCGCGAGGCGTCCGGTGGGCTGTGACGAGGGCGCCGAGGTCGCGGCGCCGCGGGCGCTCACGAGTAGCCGAGCTCGGGCATCGGGAGCAGCGCGCGGGTCTTGAGGCGGTCGATCAGCTCAGGCGCCGTCAACCCCGGCAGGGCCTGTCGAAGGCAGGCGACGTGTCCTGCGAGCCAAGCGGTGGCGATGCCGGTGCCACGGAAGGGGGTTTTGCCGCCGGGCTCGGCGTCGGGTGCCCCGCCATACGCGAGGAACTTGTCGGCGAGAGAAGGCCATACTTTGCGCGGGAAGCGCTTGGGGTCGAAGTAGAAGAACTTGTCGGGCGGGCACTCGCGGTGGCTTGCGACGGCGAGCGTCTCGGGCAGCTCGGCTGGGTAGATGCGATCCCCGTTCGGGTGGGTCGCGGCGAGCACCAGGCTGCCGCGGTCCATGGCCTGGCCGCAGCATTCACGAAGGCGAAGCGCCTTGTTCATGTTCGGCGTTCCGATCGACAGCGTGATCACATGGGCGCCGCGCAGCGAGGCGGTCTCGATGCCCGCGCCCATCAGCTCCGAGGGCGCGCGGAGGCGTTCTCCCATGATTTTGACGGCGAGGATCGTGGCGCCGGGGGCGATGCGATGGATCGCGACGGCGAGATCGGTGCCGTGGCCGATCTGGTCAGAGAAGTCCGGACCGATCGACGCGTGCCCCGAGGCGGACAGGGCGAGCGACCAGCCCTCGATCTGCGCGCCGGCCAAGCGTGGGTCGCTGGCGTTGACGCCCGAATCGACGATCGCGACGACGGCTCCCGTTCCGTCGTACTCCTTCCCAAGGAAGCGCATGGGTCACCTCAAGGCTATGTCAACCCACGTGGGGCCGTCCTGCAAGGGGATGTTGGGAGGCGTGGCG
>JBEIFN010000509.1:0-2430 GCA_040382435.1 Alphaproteobacteria bacterium | reverse complement strand
GTACCGCCCTCGTATTTGCCGGAGAGGACGCCCATCGCGAGGGGCGAGTAGGCGAGGAGGCCGACGTCCTCGCAGTGTGCGAACTCGGCGAGTCCGATCTCGAAGGTGCGGTTGAGGAGGCTGTACGGGTTCTGGATCGACGCGACGCGCGGGAGGCCCTCGCGATCGGCGGCGTGGAGGAAGGCCGCCACGCCCCAAGGCGTCTCGTTGCTCAGACCGATGGCGCGGATCTTGCCGCTGCGGACCAGCGCGTCGAGGCCCTTGAGCGTCTCATCGATCGGGGTGGCATCGGGGTCAGCGCGATGCGTGTAGCCGAGCTGGCCGAACATGTTGGTTGACCGCTCGGGCCAGTGGATCTGGTAGAGGTCGATCGTCTCGACGCCGAGGCGACGCAGCGACCCTTCGCACGCGGCGACGAGCGTCTCGGCGGTGAGGCGCGTCTGCCCTTCGCGGATCCATCCGAACGCGCGCCCGGGGCCGGTGATCTTGCTGGCGATGACGACGTCGTTGCGGCGACCGCGAGCAGTGAGCCACGCGCCGAGGATCCGCTCGGTGGCCCCTTGCGTCTCAGCGCGCGGTGCTACGGGGTACATCTCGGCGGTGTCGATCAGGTTCACCCCGGCGTCGATCGCCAGGTCGAGCTGCGCAAACGCCTCTTTTTGCGTGTTCTGCTCCCCCCACGTCATCGTGCCCAGCCCGATCTCGCTGACGTGGATGCCGGTGCGGCCCAACGGACGGCGCTTCATGTCGACCCCCGGTTGCTGGTAACGTGGCGGAGCTTGTCCGAGGGGGCTGGGCGTGTCGGGAACGGTCGGACGCGGCGGACGGCTGGCGGTGCTGGCGGGGCTGTACCTCGCGCAGGGCCTGCCCGACGGGTTCTTCCGCCAAGCCTTGCCGGTCGTTCTACGTGAAGGCGGCGCGAGCCTCACGCTGATCGGGGCGACGGGTGCGTTGAGTCTACCGTGGACGCTCAAGGCGTTGTGGGCGCCGTGGGTGGACCGAACGGGGACCCGCCGAGCATGGGTGCTGACGATGCAGGCGCTGTCGGTCGCCACGGCGTGCGCGCTCTCGTTGTTCGACGTCGCCGATCCGGCGCTGCTGACGGCCGTCGTCGTGGGCGTTGGGCTGTTGAACCTGTTCGGCGCGACGCAGGACGTCGCCGCGGACGGGCTGGCCGTCACGTTGTTCCCGCCTGCCCAGCACGGGCTCGCGAACGGACTTCAGGTCGCGGCCTACCGGGCGGGCATGATGCTCGGGGGCGGCGTCCTGTTGATGGTCTGGGACGCCGCAGGGTGGCGTGTGGCCCTCCTCGGGCTGGCGGCGGCGCTGGCGGCGTCGAGCGCGCCGCTGGGGTTGCTCCCGACGGTGGGCGCGACGCGTCCGGCGCCGGCACCGACGGGTGGGTTCGCGTGGGACTGGCTCGTACAACCGGGCCGCGGACGCTGGATCGCGTTGCTCGTGCTGTGGAAGGTGGGCGACCACGTCGCGCAGGCGTTGATGCGCCCCTGGTTGGTTGATCAGGGGGTGTCGCCTGCGATTCTGGGTGCATGGATGGGGCTGCACGGGTTCGGGGCGGGCCTTGCAGGGGCTCTCGTCGGCGGGTTCGCGGTCGAGCGGTTCGGCGCCGCGCGCACCCTCGCCCCGACGGCCGGGTTGTTGGTGCTCGGGCCGCTGTCTTGGTGGGTCGTGGTCCAAGGCGACCTCGGCGTCCAAGCCGCGTGGGGCGCGGTAGTCCTCGATCCCTTCGTCGGCGGCGCAGCGAGCGCCGCTTGGTTCGCGGCGATGATGGATCGCTGCCGGTCGGCCCAAGCTGGCACGGACTACACCGTGCAGGCGAGCCTCGTCGTCGCGGGTTCGGGGATGGGGTCGATGCTGGGGGGCCTGCTCGGAGACGCTGTGGGCTACGCGGGCGCGCTCGCCTGCGCGACCGCGCTCACGGTCGTCTTTGCCGCCGCGGTCCGCGCGCTGCCGGGCGAGGACGGACCCTAGTCGAGCATGCTCCGCGCGATGAGCTCGCGCTGGATCTCGCTGGTGCCCTCGCCGAGTGGACCGAGGCGCGCGTCTCGCAGGAGTCGCTCGGCGGGGAAGTCGTCGGTGTAGCCCCAGCCGCCGTGAATTTGCACGGTTGCGTCGGCAACCTTGACCGCCATCTCGGTCGCGTAGCACTTCGCGACGCTCGCAAGGTCCGCGCATGCTTCGCCTTGCGCCTTCGTCCAAGCTGCCTTTCTCGCCATCAGTCGGGCGCCGTCGATCGCGATCTTCATGTCGGCGATCTTGAAGTGGACGGCTTGCTTGCTCGCGATCGGCTTGCCGACCGCCTTGCGTTCCCCAGCATCGGTGACGGCCGCGTCCATCGCGGCCTCGGCGATGCCGATCCCGAAGTGGGCCATCGAGATCCGCCCGAACTCCAGGGTCTGCATCGCTTGAAAG
>JBEIFN010000508.1:0-2438 GCA_040382435.1 Alphaproteobacteria bacterium | reverse complement strand
CCTCGGCCAAGCCCGCGAGCGCGTGATCCGACCAGGTGTACTCGAGCGTCTCGGAGACCGAGCCACCGCCGTCCTCGACGGCCATGAAGCCCTCGGCGACATAGCGCGCGCCGCCGTCGCGCGCGTCGCGCGCCGCGGTGCCGTCGCTGGCGGCGACCAAGCCCGGGTAAATGTCTTCGACGGGAAAATCGGTCAGGCCCTTGCGCCACGTCTCGGCAATGACCTGCGTCGCCGGGGTCCCCACCATGCCCCCCGTGTAACCATGGGCGAGCGGCCAGCGCGGGACCGACCCGCCATCGACCGTCATCCGTGCGAGGCTCGACGCCACCAAAGTGGCAACCTCGGGCCACGCCATGATCAGCCACGACTGGTGCGTCCGGAAGGTGTCCCACAACGAGAGATCCGAGAGGAAGCCCTCCGGCGCGACGTGCAACGCATCATCGAGGCCACGGTACGTTCCATCCACGTCGTCGTAGCGGCGCGGCATGATCGCGGCGTGAAACATCGCGGTGTGGAAGATGTAGCGCTCGTCGTCCGAGCCGCCCCGCACCCGCACCCGCGAGAGCAGGTCGCGCCACAAGGTCTGCGCCTCGTCCACGTGGACGTCGTAGGCGTCCGCTGCGAGCTCAGCCGCGTAGTTCGCTGCGGCGCCGTCGGCAGAGGTCGTCGACAAGGCCAGACGCAGCTCGACCGCTGTGGTGCCCTCGGGGAAGCGAAGGAACAGCCGCGCCCCTTCCCCCTGCGCCTCGCGTTGCCCTTCCACGAGGGTGCCATCGGCGAGCGCGACGCCGACCGAGGTGGGCAAGGGCGAGGTCGACCCGTAGGTCCACGTCTTCACGCCGCCAAACCGGCCGCTGTACGAGCCGTCGAGCCGCTGAAAGCCACGCAAGGTCCCATCGTCCGCGATGGCAACCGTCGCATCCCGCAACGCCACGTCGGGTACGCCTGCGTCGAGATCGAGCCACAGCACGGGCTCAGCCCCCTCGGGCCACGTGATGCGGGTGTGGCCTCCGCGCATCGTCGCCGTGGTCTCGACGCGGATCCCGGTTCCGAGCGTGACGGCATAGCGGCCCGGCGAGGCCTCCTCGGCGTCGTGCGAGAACGTCGCCATCCGCCCCGACCGCGTCGCGAGGGCGGCAGACGCGCCGTCGGTGGGGAAGAACGAGACGCCGCCAAAGTCCGGGACCCCCATCCCGTGCGCGTGCGTGTGCGAAAAGCCATGGATGTGGGTGTCGTTGTACCAGTAGCCAGCGCAGTGGTAGAACGGTGGCGCACCGCCGGCCAGACGCGAGTCCGGCCCCACGTGGGTCATTCCGAACGGCACCGAGGCGCCGGGATTGACGTTGGCGATCTCGGCCCCTTCCCCGCCGGTCGCGATGAACGGGTCGACCCAAGCCAGCGGATCGTAGGCCTCGATGGGCGCTACGCTCGGATCCTCGGGCAGCGCCACGTCGGGCTGCCGTTCACACGCCGTCCACAGCCACCATGCCCACATCATCGGCTCCAAGCACGCGAGGAAGGTCCCGACCGTACCACGTGCGGAACTTCGCCGTGTTGAGGCGCGCGTCCCGAGGACGGCGCGCAGCGGTCGGCCGATGTGCGCTCGGAACGGGGATCAGGGTCGCCGACGGACCGAGCAACGCACGGGCGACGTCGACCCACGTTGCTCCCTGCGCACCCGCGACGTGGAGCACGCGCGGGACCGCGCCACGGGGCGCATCCACCAAGGCGACGAGCGCGTCCGCGAGCCCCTCCACGTCCGTGGGCGTCCCCCAAGCATCGTCCACCACTTCGAGCTCGGTGCCGGCGCGCGCGAGGAAGCGCGCCGCCACGCCGCCGTCACGCCCGAGCACCCAGCTCGTGCGCACGACGTTGCCGCCCGCCGCGAGCACCGCAAGCTCCCCTGCGCGCTTGCCTACGCCGTAGGCGTTGATTGGGCAGGGTGCGTCGTCTTCGTCCAGCGTCCGCCCCAGCCGACCATCGAACACGTGATCGGTGCTGAGGAACCACAACGGAATCCGCCGCGTCGCGCACGCACGCGCGACGACCAGCGGCGCCATCGCGTTGCAAGCCCACGCATCGGGATCGCTGTTCGCTGCGTCGACGGCCGTGAAGGCAGCGAGCAACAGCACCGCGCGGGGCGCGTGGCTCCGCAGCGCGGCGTCCACCGCGCGCGGGGAGCGGACGTCGGCCTCACGCCCCAGCCCGACACACGCCGTCCCCCAGCGCGCGGCCAAGCGTCGGCCAACCAAGCCGTGCGCCCCCAGCACGAGCACAGGCCCCGTCATGCGCGCCGCGGGAGGCAGGCAGGAGCGCCCGCGTCGTGGCCCGCCCCGGCGGCATCGGCGGCCGACACCGACGGCCGCGCGCGCCCCCCCGGGATCGCGCTCGACGGGTCAGCCCAACGCAGCCCAGCCGCCCCCTCGGGGTCGTAGGGG
>JBEIFN010000507.1:0-2439 GCA_040382435.1 Alphaproteobacteria bacterium | reverse complement strand
GGAGGCCGGTCGAAGAACACGCCCCGCCCAGGCTCCGTCTTGGGACCGAGCATCCCGCGGACGAACAAGTAGTACGCCCCGCCGACGTCGCGGTCGTAGTCATAGTCGGGAAGACGCAGCCGCAACATGCGATGCAACGCCAGCACATACAGCGTGTACTGGACATCGTAGTGCTTTTTGCACATCTCCGATGTCATCCCGGCCAGATCGTAATGCGAAGGGCGGCTCGAAAACCCACGACCATCCGCGCTGCGTTCGCCGAGGACATTCGTCTTGTAGTCTGCGACGAACCACAGCATCCGCCCGTCGACCTGCGCGCGGAACACAAGATCGATGGCACCGGTGAAGTAGCCCCGAAGCGGCAAGATCGGCAGCGCGCGGACGGTTTGCAGGTACGTCGCGCTGTACGGCCCCTCGGTGCGGGGCGCGCCCAGACACGCGGCAAGGTCGGCCCCGAGGACGCGGCGCCCATCGTCGAGCGCGTCTCCCGCGCCGATCGGTAGGTCGAACGCCAACTCATCGAGGCGGTCCGCCTCGCCGATGTGGGCGAGCGTCAGGTCGCCCAGTGGACCCAACAGCGGCGTTGCCAGCACATCCGGTAGGCTGGCGACCAGCAACGCGGCACCGTCGCGCGCGTCATCCCCGCCAATCCCTAGACGGTTCGCCTCGGCGAGCGCGAGCGCCTCGCAGGTGCGATCGTCCTTGGCGGCGCCGTCGGTAAACCGAAGATGCTCCATCACCGCATGGAACCACGTTCCCCCTCGTGTACCGCGAAGGAAGCCGCGCAGGGGCACCTCGCGCTCCTCGGCCACCGCGGCCGCCAAACCCGTCGCGTCGGCCAGCGGAAGCGCTCCGCCGGTCGCATCCATCGCTACGTCGTCGTCCGAGGTGCCGGCGTCGAGATCGCGAACGTCCTCGACGACCTCGGGCGCGGGAGGCAACCCGCGCGGGTCGAGCAGCCGAGAGTAGGACGCGCGACGCCACCAGCGGTCCAGACGCCCCCGCGTGAACGTCGCGATCCGCGCCTTCCACGTCGCCTCGCCGCCCGGGGGGTTCGTCGATGCACCGCCAGCCGCCGCGGCAACCGCGAGACCGCGCTCCACCTCGACACCCGGACAACCGGCGGCCCACGCTTGCACGTCGGCGAGCACGTCGTCTGGGGCGACCGGGACAAGCTGCTCGAAGTGCCCTGCCGCCCCCAACGGGTCGTCGGTGTGGCGACCGTGGACCAACAGTGCGAGCGGAGACTCCACCCATCGCCGACCCTTGCCCCTCTTTGTCCCCACCGGCGCCGCCGCGACGACGACGCGATGCTGGGCCCGCGTCAGGGCGACGTAGGCGAGGCGCTGGGCCTCTTGCAGCTCCTCGATCTTGCACGCATGCGCATCGTCGTCCTCGAGCGCGTCGGGTCCGTCGAGCGCAAGGACGACCCGCTCACCGCGGTGGAAGCGGACCGGTGTGCCAGGCCTCTCGACCGGACCGGCACACAACCGCGGGATCACCACGATCGGGAACTCCAGTCCCTTGCTGCGATGCATGGTCAAGACCTTGACCGCCTCGGCATCGGATTCGAGCCGCAGCTCCACATCCTCGTCGGCGTCGAGGTCGTCCCCGAGCCTTCGCTCCAGCAAGCGCCGAAGTGCCAGACCCGACAGGCGACGGTGCTGGCGTTCGGCGTCGAGCAGCTCGACGAGGTGCCGGAGGTTGGCGAGGTGTCGCTCGCCGCCCGGGATCCCCGCGAGTCGCTCGATCGCGGCGACACCATCAAGCGGCGAAGGGTCGACGAGGAAGGGCTGCAGCGCCTCCGCCAAGCCCGCGACCTCGATGCGGCGTGCCGCCAGCGCGAGCTGCGTCAGCGTGGACGTCCAGGCCTGCACGACGCCCGACGCGTCGGAGGCACGGCTGGCCTCAAGGGCCTCCGCCGTCCAGCCCCCCCACGGCAGCATCATCAAGTGCCGCGCCGCAGCGTCGCGCCGGCGTTGAAGGACCGCGTCGAACCAAGCCAGCAACCAGCGCGCCTCGACGCTGCGCCAGACCGAGACCCCGCTCGCGAGCACAGCCGGAATGCCCGCACGGAGCAGGCCCTCGTACAGCCCCTGCGCCTCGCCGTTCTCGCGCGCGAGCACGGCGATGTCGGAGGCGCGAATGGGACGGCGACCGCCGGAAGCCACGATGCTCCAGCCCGCGTTCATCGTGCGGACGACCTCGTCGATCGCGGCGCGCTCGGCACCCGCGGCTGCGTCGGCGAACGACAAGCCTTCTGCGTCACGGCCAACGTCGGCGGCGTCGAACCACCGGACCACGAACGGCGTGACGGACGCACCCGACGCGTCGAGGAGTCGGGCGTCCGTGTTCTTCGCGGCCACTTGAACGAACGGGATGTTGGGATGCAGGAACGGTCGCGGCCCCGAGAACAGGTGGGCCACCGCCGCCAGCAGC
>JBEIFN010000506.1:0-2444 GCA_040382435.1 Alphaproteobacteria bacterium | reverse complement strand
TCACTGCGGGACGATCAGCGTCCCGCAGCCTTCGTCGGTGAAGATCTCGCGCAGCAAGGTCATCGGATCGCGGCCCGTGAGGATGTGAACACGAGGGACGCCGTTGGCGATGGCGCGGAGCGCCTCTTCGAGCTTGGCACGCATGCCTCCCACGACCACCTGACCGTCGATCAACCCGCGCGCCTCGGCCGCGGTGAGCTCCGAGATCGGTCCAGCGTCGGACATGTGCTCCATGACGCCGTCGACAGCCGTCATCAAAACCAGCTTGACCGCGCCCAGATCGCTCGCGACCTTGCTCGCGACGGCGTCGGCGTTGACGTTCACGCGACCCCCATCGACCAACATGCCGAGCGACGGGAGCACCGGCACACGCCACGGCGTCCCGGGCTCCGGCATCAGGCGCGCCGCGTCGATGCGAACCACGTCCCCGACGTGGCCCCAGTCGACGGTGCTGCCGTCTTCCACCGTCGGCGCGCGCCGCGTGCAGACGATGGCGTCCCCAGCGCCCTCCTCGAAGCCGAAGGCGTCGATCTCGAGCTTACGGAGCCGAGAAACGACGGCGCGGTTCAGCTCGCCGCCGACGACCTCCAACAGCACGCGCAGCGTCCCGTCGTCGGTGACGCGACGCCCGCGGTGCTTGACCGGCTGGATCCCGCGCTCGGTGCAGGCGCGATCGATCTGCTTTCCGCCCCCATGCACCAAGATCGGGCGGAGGCCGACGTGAACCATGACGGCGACCTGCGGGAGCAGGCGTTCGAGCACGGGGCTGTCTTCGAGCAGCTCGCCGCCGAGCTTGACCACGACCAGACGGTCGCGGAACTGCTGGATGTACGACGCCGCCTCCACGAGGCCGGGTCCACGGTCGAGCATCATGCGATCACCCCTTGGAGGCGCGCGAGGTGCTCCACGAGCGCGGCTTGGACCCACAACCGGTTCTCGGCTTCGTTCACCACGAGGCTGCGCGGACCGTCGAGCAGCTCACCCGAGACGACAACATTGCGACGCACCGGCAAGCAGTGCATCACGCGACCGTTGTCGGTGCCCTTCATGGCGTCCTCGTCCAAGCACCAGTGGCGGAGCGACGCGTCGGCGGGCTGGCCCGAGAACAGCGGTCCCCACGACTTGGCGTAGACGACGCGGCGACCCTTGAGGCCTTCCTTGCGGTCGTAATGGATGCTGACCTTCCCGCCCCGCGCCGCAGCGGCGGTGCGCGCCTGGTCGAGGATGCCCGAGTCGAGCTCGAGCCCTTCGGGGTGGACGATGGCGACGTCCGCGCCAGCGAGCGCGGCCTGCAGGACGAACGAGTGCGGGACCGCCGCAGGGAGCGCGCGGGGATGCCACGACCAGCAGAGCGCCACCGGCAGCTCCGAGAGGTCCTGACCGAACGTCTCCTGCATGGTCAGCAAGTCGGCGAGCGACTGACAGGGGTGATGGGTCGCCCCCTCTAGGCTGATCACCGGGACCCCAGCGTAGTGCGCAATCTTGCGCAGAATCGGCTCGGAACGCTCGATCTCCCACGTCGACTGGCCGCGAAAGCTGCGAACACCGAGCAGGTGGTAGAACCGACCGAGGACCCGCGCGGCCTCGGCGATGTTCTCGACCTTGTCGCCGTCCATGACCGCGTTCGGATCGAACTCGAGCGCCCAGGTGTCCTGGTTGACGTTCATCGTCTGACAGCTGCCGCCGACGATCCGAACCGCCTGCTCGAAGCTCGCGCGCGTCCGCAACGAAGGGTTGAAGTACATCGCACCCACGCGCAGTTGGTTGGCGACCGGGTGGGGATCGGCTGCCTTGAGCGCACGGGCGCGCTCGAGCACCTGCGCCCGATCGGCGTCCGGGAGGTCGGCGGGGCTGAGGATGTGGAGCGGATCAGGCACGGATCACCTCGACGATGGCGTCGACGACGGCGTCGACAAATTCAAACGGTACGTTGTACGACGGCAGCAGGCGGAGCGTCTGGGACTGCGACGACGTCCCGACCAAGAGGTCGCGGTCGAGCAACGCGGCTTGAAGGTCGCGCGCGGCCATCGGGGTCTGCACACCGATCAAGCAGCCACGGCCACGGACCTCGATGCCCGACTGCCCCGCGAGGCCGTCGCGAACGCGCTCGAACACCGCGGTGGCGCGCGCCATCAGGCCATCCCGCCGGATGATCGCCGCCGTCGTGCTCACCATCGCCATCGCCATCGGGCCGCCGCCAAAGGTCGTACCGAGCTCAGAGTCGGTCGCCCAAGCCCCCAGCTGGGCCGTCGTGACCATCGCGCCGACCGGGAACCCCGATCCCAGCGACTTCGCGAGCGTGACGATGTTGGGCCGGATCCCCATCCCCTCGTGGCCGAACCACGTCCCGAGCCGCCCGATACCGCCTTGGACCTCGTCAAAGATGAGCAGCGCGCCCACCTCGGCGCAGCGCGCCGCCACCGCCGACAGCCACGCAGCGTCGG
>JBEIFN010000505.1:0-2449 GCA_040382435.1 Alphaproteobacteria bacterium | reverse complement strand
TCGGGGACCTGCGCCATGCGCAGCGTCAAGGGCGTGCGGACCATCCCAAACCCTTCCATCGCCGCCACGAGCTCGGGCCGCTCGACCAAGCCGACACCGAACGCGGCGGCGACGCCCTGAAACGTCAGGTCATCGTGCGTCGGCCCGACGCCGCCCGAGGTGAACACGACATCGTAAGCCGCGGAGGCACGGGCGACCTCGTCGGCGATGGCGTCGAGCGTATCGGGGAGCTGGACGAGCCGGCGCGCGACCACCCCGAGGCTACGGAGGCGCGCGAGCGCCCACGGGCCGTTCTCGTCGCGGAACTTGGCCGTCAGGATCTCGTCCCCGATGATCAGGACCGCCGCGGTGCGCATCCGTCCCCCTGCTCCACGATAACCCCGGAAGGGGCCGCTTGGCGCCGCATCCCGTCAGCGGCCGCGAACCCCGCCCGCCGCCAGCAGCTTCGCCGCCATCGTGCTGATGCCGACGTCCGTGCGCCGCGGGTCGACCCACGCCAGCGCGTCGTAATGACCGTCCCCCGAAAGCGGCGCCTCGGTCCCCTGCCCGACCCAGACCCGGGCCGTGAGCCGCCGGTGCGTGAAGACGTGCACGACCTCGCCCCCGTCGCGCCAACCGTCGGCCTGCACCCCCGCCCGCGCACGAACGACCTCATCGGGCAGAAGCGCGCCCTCGCCCATCAACGGCTCCCACAGGCCCCCGAGCAGCCCCTCCCGACGCCGTCCCATCAGGACCAGCCCCCGTCGGACGACGACGGCAGCGGTCGCAACGACGGGCGTCGGAGGCTTCTTGTCCCGTTTGATGGGCAGCTCGGTTTGGCGGCCGCTCACCGCGGCGACACACGTCGCTGCGAGCGGGCACGCCCCGCACTTCGGTCCGCGCGGCGTGCAGAGGGTGGCGCCGAGCTCGATGAAGGCCTGCGCGAGCTCCCCCGCTGCGTCAGCGACCGCGTGGGCGTCGAGGCGCACCTGGAGCGCGCGACGGACGGCCGGCCGCGTCGGGTCTTCGAAGACGCCGAACCAACGCGTCGCCACGCGCTCCACGTTACCGTCGATCGGTACGACCGGGACCCCGAACGCGATCGCGGCGATCGCGCGCGCCGTGTACGGCCCGATGCCGGGCAGGCCGAGCAACGCGTCCACGGTCGTCGGGAACCCACCGGCCGCCACGACGGCACGGGCAGCCGCGAGCAGGTTTCGCGCCCGCCGGTAGTACCCAAGCCCCGCCCAAGCGGCGAGCACCTCGGCGTCGTCCGCGGCGGCAAAGGCGTCGACGGTCGGCCAACGCTGCAAGAACCGCTCGAAGTACGGCGTCACCGTCTCGACACGCGTCTGCTGCAGCATCAGCTCGCTGAGGAGGACGGGCCACGCCCCGTCGGCCCGACGCCACGGCAGATCACGGCGCGTCCGGCGGTACCAAGCGAGGAGCGCAGAGCCGGCCGCGCTCATCGCCGCGTGCGCCGCCGCATCAGCAGCACCAGCGAGACCGCCACGGCAGACGCCATGCCACCCGCCCCGGTGGCCGCACAGCCGCAGCCCGTCTGGCCCTCGTCGAGCGCGAAGGGGTCATCGAGCGGGGTTCCAGGATCGCGATCGTTGACCGGCGCCTCCGCAGCTCCGACCGTGAACGTCCACGCCTCGGACGTCCCGACGCCGCCGAGCCCGTCATCGGCCACGGCGTACCAGGCGTACGTCCCCACCGGAAGCGTGACCTCCGCGCGCAAGCCGACCGCATCGGCCGCGGCGTCGATCGACGCCACCTCTACGCCCTCGGATGTTGCGACGACCACGTTGTGCGCGAGCGCAGCCCCCCAGTCGTCGACGTCGACCCCAGCGAGCAGCGTCAGCGCCACGCTCCCCGAAGGCACCGTCTCGCCGTTCAACGGCGTCAGGAGCACCGGCGCCGTCGGGGGATCGTTCTCGGAGTCGACGAGGAACGTCGACGTCGTCCACGGGCTCGTCGATGCGCCGTCATCGGCGAGAACGGCGATCGTGTACCAAGTGTTCTCGGCGAGCGCCGGAAGCGCCGCGTCCGTCACCCCAGCGTCGAGCGTGAACAGGTCGACGACGACCGGCGACTCGAAGGCCACCCGATGCGTCACCGCACGACCCTCCGGATCGATGCCGGGCCGCAGCACCAGCTCGATCGGCTGCGCGAGCATCTCTCCGTCAGACGGCGAAACGATCCGCGGCGACGACGGCGGCTCGTTCGTGAGATCCACCGCGAAGCACCAGGGAGCGGAGGGGGCCGAGGCCAACCCCGTGGTGTCGACCGCGACCACCGACCAGCAGACGACCTCGCCGTCGAGCAGCGGCGGATCGACGGTCCAGGCCGCCGTCGTCACGCCCGGCTGCACGGTCTCACTGAGCAGACCCGCCGCCGCCTCGACCGTGAACGTGTAGCTGACGTCTTGGCCCTCTGGATCCTCGACGCGGTCGGCTTCGAGCGT
>JBEIFN010000504.1:0-2458 GCA_040382435.1 Alphaproteobacteria bacterium | reverse complement strand
GATTCAGCTCCGCGAGGCGGCGCTCGGCGTTTGGTACACGTGGCGCTCCCCGGGGCTGTGGCTGGCGTTTGCGCAATGGCTCACCTTGGCCGTGCTGCTGCCGCTGCCGCTCGTCGTGCTCGCCACGCTCCCCGACGGCACCGCGACGGTTCACTTGGGCCGGGTTCACGCCGTGGCCGTCCACCCCGTCGCCGAGATCGGTCTCGATAGGTCCGCCGTGGGCGCGGCGCTCGCGACGTTCGGGTCGTGGCTCGGCTCGCTCGCGCTCGTCTACTGGACGCAGCCGTCATCGTATTCGCCGTCGCGCCTCCGCGTGCTCGGGCTCGTGGGCGTCGCACTGACGGTGGGCGCGGCGTACGGTGTCGAGGTCACGGTGTCGGGCGTCTTGGCACGGTTGGCGTCGTACGACGTCGTCGTCCGTGAGGTGACCGAGACCTCGTTCCGGCTCGCGGTCTGGCTTCCCACCGCGCTGTGGTTGCCGCCCTTGCTCGCACCGGCCTCGTTACGGCCGGCCGGCCCGAGTCACTTGCCGCCGCTGGTGCACCTCGTCGATCGCGCGTGAGCGCGGCCGGTCAGGGCGGGACGAGCCATAGGCCCGACCACAGCCAACGGTAGCCGGTCGGCAGGTAGGCTTCGGCGCCGCAGCCCTGGGACGGGTAGCAGGTCCACGCCACCAGCGTGCTCGGCTCACTGACTAAGCCCTCGACGGCCGCGCGCGGGCGTCCGCTGCCGGGCACGACGAACCGCGCGCTGCCGACCTGGATCTCGCCGCGGTTGCCGCCCGGGACAGGGTCGAGCGCCTGCCCGTCGGCGAGCAGCTCGACGGTGGCGCGCCAGGTGCGGGCGTCCACCTCGATCGTGCCGGCACGCCGGACCGTCGCCGTGCTGAGCGACGGGAACCCCGCCGGCGTGAGCTCGTTGTCGGTGAAGTAGGGGTTCAGCGCGTACGTCCCCACGGGGAGCAGCGCGGTGGCGACGAACGGGCCGGGGCGCGTCCAGCTCGCGGTGGCGCCGCCGCGGATCGCTGCCGTCTCGGGCAGCACCTCTCCTGTGGCGGGGTCGACCTGCGAGAGGGTGACCGAGCCGTAGTAGGTGGCGTCGGTCTGGTTCACGTCGGCGCCGTTGAGGGTCATGTGGACGGTCACCGCCACCCCGTCGAGGTTGTACGTGCGGCCCGCTCGTGGGCGCGTCCCGGACTCCACGAGGAAGTCGCCGCCGGGCAGGCGGTCTCCGTCGCCTTGCACGCGGGTCTCACCGACCTTGTCCCATGCGTAGCCGTTGAAGTTTGCGCCGCTGGAGCCGGTGACGTCGAGCGTGGACGTGGAGCCGTCGGCCGCGGTGTGGGTGATGTCGGCGTTGACGAAGCCGCGCGTCGGGGCACCGTTGGCGGTGACGGTGCCCGACCACGGGACGACGGTGGCGCGCACATCGACGACGCCAGGGGCCTGGGCCGACGCGACGACGAGCGTGCCATCGGGGGAGGAATACGACTTCAGCCCCACCTCGTACGTCTCGCCAGCGAGGACGCGCCCTTCGTATCGGCTGGTGCCCGCCGAGGTCGTGACATCGAACGTCTCGGTTCCGCTGCCCGTCCAGGTGACGTAGCGGTTGGCCGCGGTGACGCTGACGCCGTCCATCCGCACGGTGCCCGAGACGGCAGCGGTGGTGAAGGTGGCCTCGAACGCGCCGACGTTGCGGTCGTCGAGGTCGTCGGTGGTGATCGCCTCGACCCAGGCGCGGTTGCCGTCGGGCCAGCTGTCGCCGCCGAGGTAGGCGGTGATATCCCAAGGGCCCGGCTCCACGACGTAGCGCCGCCGAACGCTCTCGCCGGGTTGCACGTAGATCATCTGCGTCCCGGCGGTGGGGGACCACATCGTCCACGTCCACGACGCGTCCGCGGGCAGCGTGGTGATCGCGGCGCCGTCGAGTCGGGCGGTCAGCTCGAGGATCCAGGCGTCGACGTCGACGTCGTCGGCGCCGTTCGCTGCGACGACGAGGGCGGCTCGGCGTCGAACCGAAGCGTACTTTGCGGTGTCGAGCGGGACCGCGGGGTCGGCTTGGAACGACGCGTTCCACGTTCCCTCGGGGACGGCGATCGCCAACGTCCCGCTGGGGTCGGTCGGCATCGTGAACGTCCGTTTTTGACCGTCCGACGCGCGCCGCAGCACGAGCAGGCCAGCGCTGCCGGGCGCGCCCGTCGGCCAGGCCTCGTCGTTGCGGGTGAAGGTCAACGTGACGTCGCGGGTGGGTTCGTCGGGCGGGAGCGCGCCGATGTCGAGGACGAGCGCCCACGGGTCGGCCTCGTCGGGCTCGCACATGGCTTGGGCGTAGGTCGGCGTGACGTCGCGGGGGGCGCCGCAGGAGAAGCCGTCGGGGCAACGGCCGTCGTCGACGCCGAACACGTTGCAGTCGTTGTTGACGTAGGGGGTCGGCGCCGCGCCGGGTACGGGCCGCGGTT